>JADJIS010000003.1:2400000-2469779 GCA_016706865.1 Bacteroidota bacterium
CAAATGCAGTTGCAGAATGTGCTTTTGGTATGATGATATATATGGCTCGCAAACAATTCAGCGGTAGTTCCGGATCAGAACTTCGCGGAAAAAAATTAGGTATAATTGGTTATGGAAATATTGGCAGATATATGGCGCAAATTGGCCGTGGTTTTGGAATGGAAGTATTTGCATATAAAAGAAATATGGACAGGCTTGCTCTTCAAATTGATGGAGTAACCCCTGCAAATAGTTTTGAGGATATATTTGAACACTGCGAATTTATTTCTCTCCATATTCCATCTACTCCTGAAACAAAAGGTGTAATCGATTATCACTTACTTAAACTATTACCAAAAGGTGGAATGCTTGTAAATACAGCCCGACTTGATGTTGTAAATGAGGATGATCTTTTAAAATTGATGGAAGAAAGAAATGATATTACTTATGTAACCGATTTTGTTCCTAAAAAAGAAAGTGATTTTAAAGAGAAATTTTCTAAACGCGTTTTTTATCCGGCAAAAAAAATGGGTGCACAAACAGAGGAAGCAAATGTTAATGCCGGGATTGCTGCAGCAAAACAAATAATTGATTTTCTTGACAAAGGAATAGATACATTCCGGGTGAATTAAAGAACATTGTTCAATTGAAACAAAAAAAAATGCGAGGTTTTCACCCCGCATTTTTTTTATTTTTCTGATGTATTAATTAATATAAACTTCTTTCGTGCTTACACCATCTTTAGCATCAATTTTAACAATATAATTTCCAGATGTAAAAGCACTCATGTCAACTTGTGTTGATCCGGTATTTAACATTTGGTTAATGATCATTTTACCTGACATGTCAAACACGGTAATGTTTGCATCAAGAATATTTGCATTGTTGATCACATTCAGAGTACTTCCAAAACTATAGATATTTACAGCTCCGGTAGGTAATTCTGTTACCCCAACACCACCACCAGTAGTAGCACCTGATTCAATTGCGATTTCAGGAACACTTTCATACGCGAAATCAAAAACAGTTACAAATACAGTATTTAGATCGCTCTCAAGGCGGATCCAACCGTAATGTAGATTGCCACTTATTTCAAATTGCACTCCTATTGCACCTTCTCCCGCACCTGGGAAATGTCCAAAAACATATCCATAATAATTGGAACCAAGAACCGCAGAACTAACGAAATCTTCATCTGAACCGATATTATCACCGGCATCTAATACACTTGCGTAGTTGTACGCAGCACCCTCAGTTCCCATAACAAGGTTAGAAGGACCACCAACACCTAAAGCTGTTACACTGCCAAAAGCTGTAGCGAATGACCATGTTCCATTAACTCCTGTCAAGCTGGAAGCTGCGATAAGGAAGTCGATAGTTCCATCGCCATCAAGATCAATTTCAAACATTTCGCCAATACCAATGGTGGCATCTGTAATGTCTGTATAAACTACCTCTGCATTCATTGTGGCAGTTCCGGCAGTTAATACAGCAGCCATTGCTGAATATGCCTTTAGTTTTGAACCAGTTAAATTTTTGTAAATCTTATTCATAATATTTTTTTTATTTGATTGCCCAAATATACAATTTTTTTATTATTTCAATTTTGACCACCGCATTTTTTAACAGAATTTAGGATATTTACCCTAATACCACTACTTTTTCACAATTGGCTTCAATTTAAAAACAAAGACGAAACACTTTCTATCTTTGCAAAAAAATTTGATTTATGGCAATCATTAACCCTTTTAAAGGATGGCGTCCTAAACCGGAACTGGCAGAATTAGTGGCGAGTCGCCCATATGACGTTTTAAACAGCGAAGAAGCAAGAGAAGAGGCTGCGGGAAATGCAGTGAGTTTTTTGCATGTTTGTAAACCCGAGATTGATCTTCCGGAGAATATTGATCATTACGCCGATGCAGTATATGCCAAGGCTGCTGAAAACTGGAAACGTTTTCAAACTGACGGAACTTTTAACCAGGACAATAAACCTTGTTTATATGCCTACCGTCAGATCATGAACGGTCATGCTCAAATTGGGTTAGTAGCTAATTCAAGTATTGAGGATTATTTTAACGATATCATCAAAAAACATGAATTTACACGACCTGACAAAGAAAATGACCGCATAAGACATATGTTTGAATTACAATGCCATCCGGAACCGGTTTTTTTAACCTATCCTGATGTGGCTGCCATTGATACTATAATTAATGAGGTTGTAAGTACCAATGCACCAATAAATGATTTTACTGCTGAGGACGGAATACAACATACTTTTTGGGTAATTGATAATGATCAGCATATTGCTGAACTTGTAAATTTATTTCAACAATCTGTTCCATTTACTTATATCGCTGATGGTCATCACCGCAGTGCATCCAGTGCAAAGGTTGGAAAACGTATGGGAGAGGCAAATCCAGATCATACCGGCAAAGAGGAATATAATTTCTTTTTAAGTGTGATCTTTCCTGCAAGCCAGTTAATGATAATGGATTATAATAGAGTAATCATTGACCTGAACGGACATTCCAAACATGATATCATTGCTGCTTTAGAAAATAATTTTATTGTGGAACGAAGTGTTTCTACCTATAAACCGGAAAATCTTCACAACTTCGGAATGTATATTGATAATGAATGGTATAAACTTACTGCAAAAGAAAACACTTACGATAACAATGATCCTATCGCAGTGCTTGATGTTACTATTTTATCAAATCATATTTTAGATCCCATCTTTAATATTAAAGATCAGCGAACAGATAAAAGAATTGATTTTGTTGGTGGAATAAGAGGATTGGGTGAACTCGAAAAAAGAGTGAACAGCGGAGAAATGAAGATCGCATTTAGTTTATATCCCGTTTCAATTCAACAATTAATAAATATTGCAGATTCCGGAAATGTAATGCCGCCTAAAAGTACTTGGTTTGAACCGAAGTTGAGAAGTGGTTTGGTAGTGCATACTTTTTGAAGGAATGAAGGGATGAGAGAATGAAAGAATGAAAGAATGAATACTATAATTTTTAATTAATTATGAAATTTAATACGAAGGTTATACATGCGGGGATAGAACCGGATCCATCTACAGGGGCCATTATGACTCCTATTTTTCAAACATCTACATATGTGCAGAATGCACCGGGTGATCACAAAGGCTATGAATATGCCCGGACACAAAATCCAACAAGGGATGCATTGCAGAAAAATCTTGCGGCATTGGAAAATGGAAATTTCGGGATTTGTTTTGCAAGTGGATTAGCAGCTACCGACGGTATAATTAAATTATTCAGTCAGGGAGATGAAATAATTTCCACCAACGATCTTTATGGTGGATCGTACAGGGCTTTTACAAAGGTGTATGCACGATTCGGAATGAAATTTCATTTTGCAGATCTTACAGATCCGGAAAGTATAATTCCGCTTATCAATCCAAATACTAAAATGATCTGGATAGAAACACCCACAAATCCAATGTTGCGTATAATAGATATTGAAGCAATTTGTAAAATTGCAAAGGCACACAATATATTGGTTTGTGTGGATAATACTTTTGCTTCGCCATATTTACAAACTCCACTTGATCTTGGTGCTGATATTGTGATGCATTCTGCAACTAAATATTTAGGTGGACATAGCGATGTAATTCACGGTTGTGTAATTGTGAAGGATAAAGCGCTCGCTGATCAATTATATTTTTTACAAAATGCAACAGGCGCAGTACCTGGTCCGCAGGATTGTTTTTTAATATTACGCGGAATTAAAACATTGCATTTACGTGTTCAAAGAAGCTGCGAGAATGCCGAAAAAATTGCACATTTCCTCCGTAGCCATTCCAAAATAGAAAAGGTATATTGGCCTGGATTTACTGATCATCCTAATCATGATATTGCAAAAAAACAAATGCGCATGTTCGGTGCTATGGTTTCCTTTACTTTAAAGGGAGATGATTTTACAGAAGCCACCAAAATTTTATCCTCCACACATTTATTTTCACTTGCCGAAAGTTTAGGTGGAGTGGAAAGTTTGATTGGACATCCTGCAAGTATGACACACGCATCCATTCCAAAAGAGGAACGCTTAAAAAACGGATTAGTTGATTCCCTGATAAGATTAAGTGTTGGTGTTGAAGATGTTGAGGATCTGATACAGGATCTCGAGAATGCTTTAAGTTAAAATTGCAACCCGGTTTTCTTGATCTTAAAACCGGAAAAATTATTATTGGGTCTAAATTATTTGTTTATTTTTATTTATTCTTGTTACCTATTTAACGATCATGAATCTAAATACACTTGCACTTTTTTTTCTTGCAGTTGGACCTGCCGCTGCCATTATAATTTTTTTCTATGCAAAGGATAAACACGACAGAGAGCCTTTTGGCGTTTTGTTGCGCAGTTTCCTTGCAGGATGTTTTAGTGTGCTACCGGCAATTGTTCTGGAAAGTGCACTGCCAATGTTTGTTCCGGGAAGTACAGGGCCCTCGTTAATTTCCATTGCAATATATACTTTCATCATAATTGCAGCGAGTGAAGAATTTTCAAAATATATTTTCCTACGCTATTATGCATATAAAAAACCATCTTTTAACGAACCTTACGACGGAATTATTTATGCTGTAATGGTGGGAATGGGTTTTGCCACCGTGGAAAATCTTATGTATATTTTTGGTGCAGACACGCTCGGTGCAGCATGGGGCACTGCAGGATTAAGAGCGGTTACAGCAGTTCCGGCACATGCAACTTTTGCTGCTATCATGGGATATTTTATGGGGCTTGCCAAATTCAACCATGCAAACGAAAAATCATTAATGTTTCGCGGGTTTTTAATGGCAACTATTTTACATGGATTTTACGACTTTTTCTTATTCCAAAATTTAACAGTGGGTTTATATATTGGCGCTGTTGCTTCCCTCATAATTGGTTTGCGTTTTACAATTAGAGCGATGAAATTGCACAAACAAAATCCGAATTCCTTTAAACAAACTACTAATACTCTTGATTCTGTTTTATTTGAAGAACCTGATCGTGGATTTGATTCGCCAACAAGGCCAAAATAGGCGAAAACATGACACATGAAGAACTCAAGGAATTTTTAGATCGCCAATTTAATTTATTTAATAGACCTGATTTTATCATCAATGATCCGGTATCTGTTCCGCATAAATTTACTAAATTACAGGACATTGAGATCATTGGTTTTTGGACAGCAATACTTGCATGGGGTCAACGCGTTACCATTATCAACAAAGCGAATGAACTTATTCAATTACTGGAAAATGCTCCCTTTGATTTTATAGTAAATCATGAGGAAAAACATTTGAAGAGATTTGAAAACTTTAAGCACCGCACATTTAATTATACTGATACTTTATATTTTATTCATGTTTTAAAAAAGATTTATACTACACATAAATCTTTAGAGGAAACGTTCCTGTTTTCCGGCTACGAAAAGGAAATTACTGTGGAGAATATGCTCATAAATTTCCACAAAAACTTTTTTGATGATGCGGTTGCTCCGCACAGAACCAAAAAACATGTCCCGACTCCCGCCTCCAAAAGCACCTGCAAAAGATTGAATATGTTTTTGCGTTGGATGGTGCGGAAAGATGATAAAGGCGTGGATTTCGGTGTGTGGAATTCCATACGTCCAGATCAACTGATATGCCCGCTTGACGTGCATGTTGAGCGAATTGCAAGAAGATTGCAACTCATCAGCAGAAAACAAAACGACTGGCAGACCGCTAAGGAATTAACCTTAAATTTAAAAAAATTTGATGCATCCGATCCTGTAAAGTACGACTTTGCGTTATTTGGAACAGGGGTGATGGAAAAAAATGGCATGATATTTTAACCAATTCGCCAATACAAATCACATTATAAATGACCTCAACAAAAAACTGGATGGAATGCATGATGTACGACATTGCTGAAATGGGCGAAATTGACATCGTGGAAAACACTCTCCAAATTAATGATCAGAATGTATTGCGTACTAAACTCATTGAGGTTATCAGTTACCTGATAGATCATAATTTTGAAAAATTACTTCTTATTTTATACCGTATTGATGTAGATGAAGAAAAAGCAAAAACATTGCTTTCCAAACATCTTCCCTCTGCTGCACCTGAAATTTTAGCAGATCTTATCATCCAACGCCAGATCAAAAAGGAAGAGGTGAAAAAATCGTTCACACAATATGCAGCTGAATTTACCGATGATGAGGATCTGAGGTTGTAAACTTTGTTTTGGATTTTATTTTGGTGAAGGGTATAATTATATTTACCTCACATTTAAAGATGAGATCCTTTACAATCTATCTCCGCTCACATCCATATATAATAGCAATATCCCTAATCGCTATTATCCAAATTTCTATTATATTGATATATGATTTTAATGGATATTTTGGTCAGGACAGTTACGAGTACCTTAAAACAACCCGCGAGTTAATTACCTTTTATAAAAGCGGTATTTTACCTTCCTATTCAGTATTTCCCGGAATGTACCCATTCATTTGCAGTTTGATAGGTTTAGTGATTCCGAATACACTTTTTGTGTTGCAATTTGTTTCCATTCTTTCCTTGTTGATTTCATATATTTTGTTGCGACAGATCGCAATAATGATCTACAAAACTGATAATAATATTGATGTATATTTATTTAGCTTTTTTGCCCTCTCTCCCTACATTCTGCGTTTCGGGATCATAAGCATGAGTGATCTTTCAGGAATTGTTTTATGGTTGACAACACTTTATCTGAGTTTATTATTTCAATCGCGTGGAAAGTTAAAATTTTTATTATTTGCTTGTTTATTTGGAGGATTTGCGGTAATGACACGCTATACTGCGATCGTAATCCTATTAATGCCCGCAATAATATGCATCAGACAGATATTAAAACAAAAAAAATATCATTATTTTTTAATTGCTCTGCTATTTTTTAGTTTAGGAAGTCTGCCTGATTATTTGCTTCGCGGGCGCTTCTTTTTTTGGGAATTAAAAAACAATGGAAACGCATTTCCATACTTCTATTTTGTAGATCAATATTCCATTTCGAATGTATTTAAAAGAGATTTTCACAATTTGGATGGTTGGCAAAATTATAGGTTCCCCAATATTATTCATGTGATCCAGGTGTTTATCCACCCGGCCTTTATATTTGTTGGAACCTTTTTCCTGATTTTTATACGGAAAAAATATCTGCTTATAAAAGAACTACAACTTGCGCTTTTAACAACACTCATTTACCTTCTTTTTTTGGCGGGCAATGCATACCAGAGCAACCGCTATTTGATGTTTGTATTACCACTTATTCTTTTGTTTTATTACGGGGCCTTTCTGGAAATTACAAGCAGGATTAATTTTCAGAATTCAAAAAAAATACTTATTATATTGATGGTTTGTTCTATCCAGCTTTTTCTTTTTATCTATTCTTTCAAAGCAACCTTAGAAATGAACAGGAATGAAAAAGCGATCACCCGTGAAATTTCTAAATTGCCGGAGGGATCCACGATATATTCGTTTTCTATTAATGGAGCATTAACAGCTTATATACCCACAATAAATATTTATGATATCTATTTAAATAAAGTAGAAGACTTATCAATAAATAATGGTTATTTTTTATTTAATTACGAATCCTTTTCAAAACAATTCGAAGGTTTGTTGCCAATGGAAAATTATCAGTTTATTAATTCAAACTACAAGCTTAAAACAGTGTCGAAATTTGAAAATGGTTGGGAATTATATCAAATAATTTCTCTCACAAAATAAAAGGTCATCACTATAACGGTTACCAGTTTTATAAAAGTTCCTGCAAGAAATCCGATAAAACTTCCCCATGCGCTTCTCATAGCTCTTTTTTTATTTTTATTGTCGTGTAATATCTCTCCTAAATATGCCCCGGCAAAGGGTCCAATAATCAAACCTAAGGGTTGTGGAGGAATAAATATCCCTACCAGAGTTCCAACCATAGCACCTTTTTGTCCTGCTTTAGTACCACCATATTTTTTGGTCCCCCAACTAGGAATATAATATTCGAGTATTCCTTGAATTATTACTACAATAGCCCATATAATTAGAAATTCATTAGAAAATTCACCAAATCTGGAGAAATGCAGTAAAATAAATCCTCCATAACAAAGAGGTGGCCCGGGCAAAATCGGCAAAACACTGCCGAGTATTCCCACCAGCATAAAAATTATGGCCAATATCAATAAAACGATATCCAAAGCATTCAAAATTAATAGTTGAAAGCCACTGTTGTTGTATTTTTGTGAAATAAATAAGATTTATGGAAGTGGATTCTAATGACCCAAAACTTTCGTCCTGGGTTCCTGTTGATGCAAATAGTGATTTTCCAATACAAAATCTGCCTTTTGGAATTTTTAGAAAGGAGGATGAACATCCACGTGTTGGTGTTGCCATCGGAAATTTCGTACTCGACCTTTATGCCTTGAATAAGGAAGATTTTTTCGGAGCATTATTACTTGACGATAATGTTTTCTACAACTATTATTTAAATGACCTGATAAAAACCGGGAAATACAAGATCAGAGCATTGCGATTTGCAATTTCACTTTTATTACGAGAAGGAAATACTTCTTTAAAGAACAGAACAGAGGATTATAATAAATTTTTAATTCCCATGGAGGAAGTAGAAATGTTGCTTCCAATAAATCCGGGAGATTATACTGACTTTTATTCCAGTGAACAGCATGCTACCAACATTGGTAAAATGTTTCGTCCCGACAATCCCTTATTGCCAAATTGGAAACATATGCCAATTGGTTATCACGGAAGATGTTCTTCCATTGTTAAAAGTGGAACAGAAATAAGAAGACCAAAAGGGCAAACAATTACCAAAGATGGAGATTCACCCACTTTTGGGCCATCAAAACAGTTGGATTTTGAATTGGAAATGGCATTTATTACACATGAAGGCAAACCTCTAGGTGAAAGTATCACTACCGAAGAAGCTGATGATTATATTTTCGGGATGGTGATCTTCAACGATTGGAGTGCACGTGATATTCAGCGATGGGAATACGTTCCATTGGGACCATTTTTGGCAAAGAATTTCGCATCTTCTATTTCTTCCTGGGTTGTTACACTGGATGCATTGGAACCATATAGAATACCAGGAACAAACCAAGTTCCGGAAGTTTTGGATTATTTAAAATTTGAAGGAAATAAAAATATAGATATTAACCTTGAAGTTTATATTTCTCCCGAATTTACCGAGGCTAGTTTAATAAGCAGTTCTAATTATAAATATATGTATTGGAACATGGCACAACAGCTTGCACACCAAACATGCAATGGATGTAATGTTCGCGCTGCAGATATTTATGCATCGGGTACAATTAGCGGCAATGAACCAAATACTTACGGTAGTATGATGGAACTTACCTGGCGTGGTGAACGACCTATCACAATGAACGACGGAACAGAAAGAAAATTTATTAATGATTACGACACTGTAATTATGAAAGCCTGGTGTGAAAAAGACGGCGTTCGTATCGGATTTGGGGAGGTAAGAAATAAAATATATCCCGCCTTAAAATAAAATTAAGTCAATTTACATCTACAATCATTTATTAAATACTAATAAACTCATCCTATGTTAAGAATAAATCCTTCAGAAACTCCGATGCCAAAAATGCATCAATATATTTTAGGATCAGTTTCACCCCGGCCTATAGCATTTGCAAGCACAATGGATACAGAAGGTAATCCTAATCTTGCACCATTCAGTTTTTTTAATGCAGTTGGATCAAATCCTCCAACTGTTATTTTTTCACCTGCAAGAAGTGGAAGGGATAATAGTACAAAAAACACTTTAGACAATGTGGAAGCAACGGGTGAAGTGGTGATCAATATTGTTAACTACGCCATTGTACAGCAAATGAGTCTCGCAAGTTCCCCTTATCCCAAAGGTGTAAATGAATTTATTAAATCAGGACTCACACCAATAGCATCTGAAATGGTTAAGCCCTTCAGGGTTAAAGAAAGCATTATACAAATGGAATGCAAGGTGAAGGATATTTATTATACCGGGAAAACCGGAGGTGCCGGAAATATTATAATAAGTGAAATCATATTAATGCACATAAACGAGGAAATTCTTGATGAGAATGGCAGAATGGATCCGCATAAAATGGATCTGGTTGCGAGGATGGGTGGAGATTATTATTGCCGAGTAATACCAGAGTCTTTATTTCTTTTACCGCAACCTAAAGATACTTGTGGTATTGGTGTAGATGTTTTGCCATTTTCTGTAAGAAACAGTAAAATATTATCGGGTAATGATCTTGGGCAACTAGGTAGTTTATTAGAGTTACCTGAAAAAGAAGAAGTTGAAAAAATTATAGCTCAATTTTCCCCTGATGCAACAGAAGAGGAATTGCATCAACTTGCAAAAAATAAATTGCAACAAAAAGAAGTAAAGGAAGCTATTAAAATTTTACTTCTAAAAGAATATAAATTTATTTAATAACTTCCATTTATAACAAAACTATACAAACACTATATGTGTACCTTTACCAGCTGCTCTCTGATAAAAATCGCCGATGGTAATTATATCATCTACACCTTCGTATAGATCATCTTTAGTAATTTTAAACATATCGGCTGCTAATTTGCATCCATGTAAGGTTACGCCGGATGCTGTAAGAATATCTAAAAATTCGTGAATTGTTGGCAGATCCATTGCCTCCATTTGTTTTTTCATCATTCTGGATGCATAACTTTCCATACCTGGCAATCCACCTAAGAAAGTTGGAATATGCATTCCCGGATTACCAACTGTTGCTATGTGTAAATGTTCAAGGCGTTTTTTATGTACAGCATCTAAACCGAAAAATGTAAAAAATATTTCTGCTTCAATTCCTTCCATTCTGGCGCCATTTGCCATAATAAAACATGCATATACACTTTCGATGCCTGCTTTTGATAAAATGAAACACATTTTTTTAACGGTTTCCTTTGATTCGACGCCATTTGTTACAGGTGCGTCTTTTATTAATAAGTCTTCCATAAATTTGATTTTATCCGTGAATTAAATACAACTTACAGGTTTTGGAATTCCTGCAATTTTAGATGCTTTTTTTAAAGGGCCATTGGGGAATAACGAATAAAATTCTTTAATATCCGTAATTCCACTTGAACCCACTTTGCGAATTGTTATTGGAACATTATTTTTGTGTTGTTCCTGTAAATAATTGATAACAGCCCAGTGTTTTGTGTCAAGAGCATTTACACCTTCCTGCTTGGCTATTTCTTCTGCAATGGTTTTATTCCATTGTGAGAAATCGGTGAGATATCCTTCTTCATTCACCTTTATTGTTGCTCCATTGATTACCTTTTCCATTGTATTATTTATTAGTTTGTTAATTTATTAGTTTGTTAATTTATTAGTCGTGCACAGGAATATGTTTTCCGGCGGTGGACATTTGAGGATGTATAAAAGGAATAGATCTTCCGTGCATTAAAACATTCCAATATATCCATTTAAATCCAAGTTTTCCCATATGGTTGAGCATGGATTCTTCCATCAGCGACATTGGACCAATTCCAGGGAAAGGGAATGACCCATCCACAGGTTCCTGATCATAATTAAAATCGATCAATAATGCTTTGTGATTTCCTGTTTCAACAAAACAATTCGCATGTCCATCAAAATGTGCTTTTAATTCTTCTCCATTGATATAATGCAGAATATTTTCGGTCAGTATTTCCGATTCAAAATGAGCTACGGACCCGGCTTTTGATGCCGGCAAACTGGTGGCATCGCCGATGGCAAAAATATTATCCTTAATTGTTGACTGTAAGGTAAATTTATTTGTTGAAACATAATTCAATTCATCTCCCATACCTGATCTTGCAATAAATTCCGCTCCTTTATTCAAAGGTACTGTAACAAGCAGGTCGAAATGCACTTCGGTTCCACCATAATCAATCAATTTTTTTGTTTCATTATCAATTTTTTCTACATTAAAATCTGTAACGAGGTTTATATTTTTTTCTTCAATAAGATGACCAAGTTTTTTTGATGCAAAAGGTTTGGTAAATGCACCGCTCAATGGTGTTACATAAGTTATTTCCACCTCATCTCTCATTCCCTTGTGCTTAAAATAATCATCGGCAAGAAATACAAATTCCAAAGGCGCAACGGGACATTTAATTGGTAATTCTGTGATATGCACCACAAGCTTACCTCCTTCCCAACTTTTTAATTTATCATGTAAAGCTTTTGCACCTTCAAAAGAATAAAAATCGAAAATATCTTTATACCATAATGGTCCTTTCATGCCTTCTGTTTCCTCCGGTGCAATGCTGCAACCCGAAGCGATAATGAGAATATCATATGGAATTTTAATACCATCATTTAACAGAACAACATTGTTTTCATGTTCAATTTTTTGAATTTTTGAAGATATAAATTCCACTCCATGAGGAATAAATTTTGTTATTGGTTTTTGAATTTCATGTTCATCATAAATTCCAAACGGAAGAAATAAAAAACCAGGTTGATAATAATGTGTTGTAGCTTCATCTATTATCGTTACTTTCCAATCATGATCATGTAATTTATGTTTGAGGTGATTTGCCATCATCGTGCCGGCAGAGCCTGCACCAAGTATTACTATATTACGAGTTGCCATATTTTTAAATTATACCCCAAAAGTAGTATTGATGTTAGCATAGGAAATATGAGATAAGTTGGAGATTGGGATGATATTTATCACTGTTTGGGAACCTGTAGGTGAGTGGGGAGTAGGGAGGGGTGAATATGCTCCACGAAAGCCGGATTTATTTACTCCTGACTAATGGCTCCTGACAATGGTGTGTGTTGAGTATACTCCAACTTGGAAAAAAGTTTCAGGTCAAAATACAAAACTCCAATGTTAACAGTACCGGGCTCACGCCTCACGATTGACGATTCACGAAAATGAGTAATGAGTAATGAGTAATGAGTAGGTAGTCGAAAGCATTTTAATTTATCCTCCGAAATGAACTTTTAATGTTGAAATCAAGATTTAGATCCACAGTCAAGGTAAACTCATTACTCATAACTCATCACTCATTCAATCATGGCGTAATCAAAATTCCCATCCAAACTCGAAGTTAACTCACTACTCCCCGCTCCCCTCTCACTATTTCCATTCCGGAAGCTTTGCGGGCATATTTCGTTTTCTTTTTTGCCATTGAATGGGTTTTATCACCTCTTCATAAAAGAAAGAAATAGGGTTCATAATTGGAGAAGGAGCTTTAGGAACGGTATCAATTTCACCGGGAGATTTTAATCCGGGAATAGGAGCAACAGTATATTGTCTGTTTTCCTGGTAAGCGAGAAAAGCATCTCTGAAATCTTCCGGACTTGGCCAGGGATATATTTCAACTGCATCCAACGTTATAGTGTCTTTTTTTAGAAACACTGCAATGGATGCGATATTATCGGTTCCGGTGTCAGGAACTATATAATATTTTGGTTTATAGCCTAAAGCAGAAAATTGAATTGTATCCCTGCGGGCAACAACAATGGAAAAAAATCCTTCCATGCTGGCATTCACACCTCTGAACTCATTTTCAACTATAACCGTAGCATAAGATACAGGTATATTTGTTTGTTCATCGGTTATGATACCGGAAAGCTGTATTAAATTATTTTGAGCAGATACAGAGTATTGTGAAAAACAGATCAATAAAATTGGGATCAGAAACCAGGGCCTTCTTGTGTGCAGCGACATTAATTTAGTTAACGAATATTGACGCAAGTTATGATTTGTTAGCGAATATTTGCTAAAATTTGCACAGAAATTAACTTAACTTAACCGATATGGAACCTGTTGAAGGAAATATACATCACCTGAGAGAAAATTATGAAAGTGGGACTTTGGATATCAATAATATGTATCCCTCCCCTTTATTACAATTTGCCTCCTGGTTCGAGGAAGCCGGTAAGGCGGGAATTTCAGAGCCCAATGCGATGGTTTTATCTACAGTTTCGCCGGAAGGCAAACCTTCATCAAGAGTAGTGCTTTTGAAAGAATTTAACGGGAAAGGATTTATTTTTTTTACAAACTATCTCAGTAAAAAAGGGCAGGAACTTTCTCAAAACCCGTACGCCTGTTTAAACTTCTGGTGGGGACCCCTGGAACGCCAGATTAGAATTAGCGGAGTGATCACTAAAATTTCTGAAAAAGAATGTGATGAATATTTTTATTCACGACCGATCGGAAGTCAGGCTGGAGCTGTTATTTCCCCACAAAGCTCAGAGATTGAGAGCAGAGAATGGCTGGAACAAAAATTTATTGAAATTCAACTTAAGGGCGAAATAAAACGACCTGATCATTGGGGTGGTTATATTCTTATTCCCGAAACACTGGAATTCTGGCAAGGCAGAAGTAACAGGTTACACGACCGCTTAGTTTATGATAAAACTGAAAACGGCAACTGGAAAATTAAACGCCTTGCACCGTAACTAAGAATATAGTATTTAGTATATAGTATTTAGAGTGCTCCGGCTCGAACGTAGAACCCTGCTACTGCCTACTGCCACTGCCACTGCCTACTGCCACTGCCTACTGCCACTGCCCACTGCCCACTGCCTACTGCCACTGCCTACTACTCTACCAACTACCACTGCCAACTACTCCAAACCTTCCCTGTTTGGCAAAAATTCAGTACCTTTGCACTAAATTACTGCTACTATGGGAGCAATTTTAACAGACGTACGAATTGATGTTGATGAATTTATCGGTGATATTACCGGTGCAAGATTGGTTGTACATAATGATGATGTAAACACCTTTGAATGGGTGATTGAAAGTCTGGTGGAAATTTGCAAACACACTGCCGAACAAGCAGAACAATGCGCTTTTATCATACATTTTAAAGGAAAATATGCCGTTCAACAAGGAATGCGCGAAATTTTAAGACCAATGCGTGAACAGCTGGTTGACAGAGGAATTAATGCTACAATTGAATAATTTCTTATGCCTGTTTGGCAATTAGATGAACGATTACTTTTTCCTGATCCTCAATTTGCTAATGAGGATGGACTTTTGGCAATAGGTGGAGACCTTTCCAGGGATCGTTTGATACTTGCGTATGTTTCAGGGATATTTCCATGGTTTATTGAAAATGAAGAAGCCTATTGGTTTAGTCCTGACCCGAGATGTGTCTTAATTCCCGAAGAACTTAAAATTTCAAAAAGTATGCAACAGCTGATCAA
Organism: Bacteroidota bacterium; assembly: GCA_016706865.1. Lineage (NCBI taxonomy): Bacteria > Pseudomonadati > Bacteroidota > Bacteroidota bacterium. The sequence continues at coordinate 2,415,216 of JADJIS010000003.1, forward strand.
AAAACAAGTTTTTCGGGTTAGTTATGATCAGGATTTTATTAAGGTGATAAAAAGTTGTAAAACCGTAAAAAGAAAAGGTCAGAAAGAAACCTGGATAGATAAAAATTTTATTGCTGCCTATTCGAATTTATTTAAAGAAGGTTTAGCGCATTCGGTGGAAGTATACGAAAATGAAAAACTTGTTGGCGGACTTTATGGCGTGAGTTTAGGCAAGTGTTTTTTTGGAGAAAGCATGTTCAGCAAGGTTAGTAATGCGAGTAAATATGGCTTTATTTTTTTGGTAAATGCACTTAAAGAACAACAATTCACCATGATAGATTGTCAGGTTTATAACGACCACCTTGCTACCCTTGGTGCAAAAAAAATGGAACGAAATTATTTTCTTCAATTACTAAAAATAGGATTACAAGAAAAAACAATTACCGGCGATTGGAATTTAATTTTGAATCACAACATCAGTCCGGCTGTTCTCTAACTACTAAATACTAACTACTAAATACTAATTACAAAATACTCACGTGTGGGACCACAATTAAATAAAAAACAAAATACATTCAGATCCAAACTCACAAATAAATGGATGTTCAAATTATATCTGTTTCAAAAAATGCCCATTGCTTTATTGGCAGGTTTACAGATAAGAGAATTGAACTTGGAAAAAAGTGTGGTGAGTGTTCCTTTTAAATGGTTTTCCCAAAATCCTTTTAAGAGTGTTTATTTTGCAACGCAGGCAATGGCTGCCGAAATGAGTACAGGGATATTGGGACTGATGGCAATTCAGGGAGCACCTAAAAAAGTTTCAATGCTGGTATTAAAAATTGAAGGTAATTTTATTAAAAAGGCTACTGAAAGGATCTATTTTACCTGCGAAAGCGGAAACGAAATTTTCCGGGCGGTTGACGAGGCTGTTAAAAGCGGGGAAGGTGTCACAGTTAACGCAAATTCAACAGGTAAATTAAAAGACGGCACTATTGTGTCGCAGTTTTCCGTTATATGGTCGTTCAAATCAAAACATTGAGTATGGTAAAATTTTTTTCATGCGTATTATTGCTATCTGGTTTTGTTTTTTTCAGCTGCAACAGAACCACATCTAAAACAGAAAAAGAAGAAGAAGAATATTCTTCCGGTGACTTTCTCGATAATTCAGATCCATCTAATATTACTGAATCGGAACCGTTTAGAAATCAACCAAATGAATTCTGTACCATCATCCGGAAAATGGAAGTTGAATTATATGCTCCCGAAAAAAAATTGGATGAAAATAAATCTTACCCAAAAAAATATTGTCTGCTTGATGTTTGCCTTGATAAAATAACTAACGACGGATTAATAATAAACCTTGGCGACAGCACCCAAACTGCTAATGCTACCTATGCAATAATTAAAATTTTCGAAACCGTAGAAGAAACAAGGGCGTATGAAAATAAGTTTGCAATAAAGGATGTGCTGTATGAGGAGGAGTGAGGAGAAAGGAGAGAGGAGAGAGGAGTTTAAATTTCTTGCGAAATTTTACCGGATTCCACTATTTGTTTTCCTGATACATGATACCCGATACTTGATACTCAAAAGAAAGGAGTTTAAATTTCTTGCGAAATTTTACCGGATTCCACCGTTTGTTTTCCGATACATGAATGCTGATACTCGTTTAATGCATTGGAAATTTATCATGCATTAGTAGATAACCCGGACTCACGATTGACGATTCACGAAACCCGAAGGGTTCCATTCTCAATTATCAATTCTCAATTCTCAATTGCTCCTTCAGCGTATCGCAATATTCATATAATCGCGCTGAGTTTTGCCTGTATAAATTTGGCGAGGGCGACCGATGGGTTCGTTTGCTTCACGCATTTCTTTCCATTGTGCTAACCACCCGGGTAAACGTCCTAATGCAAAAAGCACAGTGAACATTTCGGTTGGAAAGCCCATTGCACGATAAATAATTCCGCTGTAAAAATCTACATTGGGATATAATTTTCTTTCCACGAAATAACTGTCTTTAAGTGCTACTTCTTCCAATTGTTTTGCAATATCGAGAACCGGATCGTGCACACCTAATTTATTTAAAACGTTGTCACAGGCCTCTTTAATAATTTTAGCTCTTGGGTCGAAATTTTTATATACTCTGTGACCAAATCCCATCAATCGGAAATTGTCATTTTTATCTTTAGCCTTTTCAACAAATTTTCCAACATTTCCTCCATCCGATTTAATTATTTCCAACATTTCAATTACTTGTTGATTTGCTCCGCCATGAAGTGGTCCCCATAAGGCAGCCACACCGGCGGCAACACTCGCATAAGTATTTGCCTGCGATGAACCAACCATTCTAACTGTGGAAGTGGAACAATTTTGTTCGTGATCGGCATGTAAGATCAAAAGCTTATCCAGTGCATCAACAACAATTGGATCCGGAGAATATTCTTCGGTGCGCATTCCAAAAGTCATGTATAAGAAATTGGTTACATAATCGTATTTGTTCTGTGGGTACATGATAGGATGTCCTACCGATTTTTTATGTATCCAGGATACAAGTGTTGGCATTTTTGCAAGAATGCGTACCAATGTAAGGTCAATTTCCTCTTTTGATGCATTTGGATTGAGGGAATCGGGATAAAAACTGGATAAAGTGCACATCAAAGAACACAACTGCCCCATAGGATGCGCAAAGGATGGGAAACCATCGAAGAATTTTTTTACATCCTCATGAACCAGGGTATGATTGGAAATATTCTCACTGAAAGCAACATATTGATCGTTTGTTGGCAATTCACCATATAATAACAGATAACTGACTTCAAGAAAATTGGATTTTTCGGCCAATTGCTCAATTGGATAACCGCGATAACGCAGTATTCCCTGTTCGCCATCCAAAAAAGTTATAGCGCTTTTTGTGGCTCCGGTATTTTTATAACCACTATCGAGCGTCACGAAGCCGGTAAGATCGCGTAATTTATTGATATCAATGGACTCCTCTCCTTCGGTGCCTACGTAGATTGGTAATTCAACTTCTTTTTCACCGAGTTTAATAAACGCTTTATCTGACATATTTCTGTTTTGTCGTGATTATAATTGAATGCAACTTATAGCACAAAGATAAATAATGTCTACACACATTTGTAATTTAGACCCTATAGAATGCTGTATTTTTTACAAATAAATAACATGAAGGGCATTCAATTGCTTTTATTGCAAAAAACTACCAAACCCGAAACAACTAAATTAGGAATAAATGAAAACTCACATTGCAAAATGATGCATATTGTCGATCAGATAATAGATCATGATCGCATACAAAACGGCCACAACTGCAAATTTCATCCAGGAAGCGGCATTTTTGAGTAGTTTGTAGGCGAAAACACCACAAATTAAACCCACAACACCATAGGTTATCAGTGCTAATGGATAATATCTGTCGAAAGAAAGGGATTTAGGCGTATAGGGAATCAATACAATACAGAAGAATACGAAAAAGGAAAGATAAATAAACCCTTCCCAAAACATATTGGGATGAAATGGCTGTTCTTCCTGTAATTCCTCTTGTTTATCTTCCATCAGTACAAAGGTAATACAAGGTTTTAAAATAAGTAAAATTGATATAAGGAACTTACCGATTTAATAAAAAATCTGTGAAGAAAGTTACAGCACGCATTGCCTTTTAGGGTCAACACCTTTGCAGGTAGCCTCAAAATAAAAAAATTGCCTTAATTTGGCGCAGATATGAAGGTATGCTTACAATGCAAAAAGGAAAATCCTGATGACTTTAAACATTGCCGATATTGCGGTGCCGAATTGAGTGGTGCTACAAAACTGAATTCGAGGTCATTTTGGAATAGATTGCCTTCCTGGGCGTGGATCCTGATCATTGTTGGAGCATTAATTATCGGAATTGGATTGATAATCGGCTCCTTTGTCGCCCTTGCAACAATAGAAGGTGTTGCAAGTCTTGTGTTACTTACTTTGGGGATGATAGGTTTTGGGATTCTGCCACTCCGCAAACCACAACCCACCGGTGCTATATCCAGAGCAATCGGAATTAGTTTTTTCGCCTTAATGGGAGCAACTGTTGATCAAACGGGAAATTACATTTATAATAAACCTGTGGAGATTTGTTTTTGCAACGATGGAACATCTTTAAACAGGATAGATAATGTTTCTAACCCAATGCCAGGCACTACGATAATTCAACAGGATTTCACCTGCTACGATAAAGCAGGTGCTCCGGTTAAAACGATAAACATGTTTGCAGTTATGGGTATTCGGTTCGTTGAATATGTTTTACTTGGCTACATTTTATTGGGTGTACGACGTTTTCTTTGGAATGTAAAAAATAAGGAAAGGAGAGATTACGTTTGAATAATTTATCTATGAAAAAAATCCGCTTCACACTATTATTTATCATTTTAGGGCAGGTATGTTTTGCTCAATTTATTACTGTGCGCGGTACACATTCGTCGCAAATATTAAACGACAATTTATTTGACACTGATATTTCCACCGTGTATGGTGTGGAATCTTATTACAGTAAATCAATTAATTTTATTCCTCTGCCAATAAATTACAATATTGGACTTGACTATAAATTAAATGCAGAAATTCAGGAATTATTTATTGTTACGGGACTTACCTATGTAACACTAACTCCTTCCGGTTTTAGTGCGGCTAATGCTGAAAGTGTTACCTACACAACCAGCAATTGGTTAAACTATGCAGATATAAATATGTATAATGGATTACGGTTTTCCGATTCCACCATGCAATATAAATTGGCTGGAGAAATCTGTTATAATGTTGGATATGTATTTGGGAAAAGCTTTTTTATTCACAGTGGTTTCGGTGGAAGATATAATTTAATTCCCGCTAATAAAGGAACTGAATTCCAAAGCAGTTCGCTGGATCTTATCCTGAAATTTGGAATTCTTTGGAAATTTAAGAAAAAATATAAACCCTAAAACAGTTGTTAATCTTTTTCTTCTTGTTCTATTCTGATATTATATTGTTTCATTTTATTATAAAGTGTTTTCCTATCCACGTTTAACATCCGTGCAGCTTTGGATTTATTATACTTCACTTTTTTAAGCGTTTCAGAAATTACCTTATGTTCTGCATCAAATGCTGCAGCTTTAAGATTATTGGGTTCTATTGTAGTATTATAGGTATCCTTATCGGTGAAATTATATTTTTCCGAATGAATCAATTCTTGTGGAAGGCTTTCCAATTCAATTATTTTACCATCAGTTAACAACGCCCCTCTCCTAACCACATTATTTAATTCTCTTAAATTTCCCGGCCAGGTATATTTCAAAAATACTATTTCCACCTCTTCGGAAAATGCATGTATTCTTTTATTCAATTCTACACAGGCATTTTTCAAAAAGAAATTTGCAAACTCCATAATATCTACATTCCTGTCACGCAAACTAGGCATTACTATAGTAAATTCATTGAAACGATGATATAGATCTTCTCTGAATTTGCCTTTATTTACAGCTTCCATCAAATTTTCATTAGAAGCCACGATCAAACGTACATCAAGGTCAATATCCTTTACACCACCAATTCTTTTCATTTTTCTTTCCTGCACAACCCTGAGCAGCATGATCTGAACATCATAACTTAAATTCGCTACTTCATCCAATAAAAGTGTTCCACCATTCGCCAATTCAAAACTTCCCATTTTACTATTTAATGCGCCGGTAAAAGCCCCTTTTTCATGTCCGAATAATTCGCTTCCCGCAAGTTCTTTTGAAAGAGCACCGCAGTCAACTGCAATAAATGGTGCATTTGCGCGTTTACTTTTTTCATGAATACGTCGGGCTGCAATTTCTTTTCCGGTACCGCTTTCACCATAAATAATAACACAATAATTGGTAGGACCAACAATATCGAGTTGTTTATAAACCGTAATTGATTCTTTGCTTTTTCCCTCTATATATTTAGTCTCTGCAACACCGGTTTCATTATTCAAAATAGTTTTTTCCACGGGGGTCTCTGCACCTGAAATTGATGTTACTCCTATGCCGCTACTAACATTATGAAATTTATTAATAGCATTTTTTACATTCATTAAAATTTCATCGGGAAGTAAGGGTTTAGTCACATAATTAAAAGCACCTGCTTTTATTACTTCCACTGCTATCTTCACATCCGAATACCCTGTAATTACAATGATCTGCGTTTTGGAATTAATTAATTTAGCGGCTTGAAGCACCTCGCGTGCATCCATATCGCCTAATCTGAAATCGCAGAGAATAAGTGCATATTCTTCAGCATGCAATTTCTTTATACCTGCAGCCCCACTTACGGAGGTTTGTACTTCATATCCATTTTTTGTTAAAAAATGTTTTAATAAAGTACAGGTATCAATATCATCATCAATTATTAATATTTTGTCCATTGTTGGGTTTTATTTGGTCTTTTGTTAACTCAGAAAGGATGTCAATTACCTGATTTTGAGTAAATGGTTTACTGAGGAAATAATTAACACCAAGTCCAAACGCTTTTGATCTGTCCGCTGGTGTATCGTATGCACTAATCATAACGATTATGGAGGATTTATCATCATGTTTAAACTCAGTAATAAAATCCATCCCATTTCCATCCGGAAGATTCATATCTAAAAAAACGATCCCCGGTTCATGATCGCGAACCATTTCTAAACCATTGGTAATATTATAAGCATAATCTACGTTCAAATTAAATTTTATCAATAATCGTCTTAACAATAAACATATATCAGGTTCATCATCCACAATTAAAACTCTTTTTGCCTGCCCGTTAAATAAACTCATTATTACTATATTCAATTATGCATTTTTATCTATGTATATTAATATAAAAATTAATTATTGATAGATATTCAATACAATATTGCAAAAATGAGTCCATCTCGAAAATACCCCTGAAAGGTGATTTAAAGTAATAAAGTTACAGTAATTTAAGGCATTTTTGAGATATTTATAGTCATTTGTGGAATAATTTCCCCATTGTATTGAAGATATCTGTTGCCAGAGCTGGTTACAGGGGAATAATTTTCATGGTATGACTATTGACAAAATTGAGAAATGTCACTAGCAGTCAAAACGTTTAGAAGTGCATCAAAACCTATGTCGAATATCAGGTTGGGGATTATTGTGGCTACGCTAGTGCTTATTGCAAGCTCCATCTTAACATTTGTAACATTTACAATGTCGATAAATGAATCAGATCTTGCCAAACACAATAGATCAGTTGAAAGCAAGTTAGAAAAAGTTTTTGCACTGGTAAAAGATTGCGAAACGAGTTTAAGAGGGTATCTGCTTACAAATGAAGCTGTTTTTTTAGATCAGTTCAAAACTGCTAAATCCAATCTCCCACAGAGCTTTCTTGAACTCGAGGAACTTATTGAAACAAATTCTTCGCAATTGAGCTCCTTGATAAAATTAGAAGACTTGATTACCATCAGGATCAGGGATTTAGATTCGCTCAATAATATATTCCAAACCGGAAGATTAAATGCGGACAACACTCTGGTTTATATGGATCAGGGACGGATCATTATGGAGCAGATAAAAACATCCATCAGCAACATACGTAATACTGAAAACGCGTTTTATGAATCAAAATACAATAACTCCAACACTTTTACCCAAACTGCAAGAACTGTTATCACGATATTTTCTATTTCCTCCCTGCTGATCATAATTTTTACCTTTTATATTTTATTTAAAAATCAAAATGACATAGCCGACAGAGAAATGAAATATCGCAGGATCTTCGAACTCAGTCCGGATATTATTTATCAACTTGATAAAAATTTAGTAATATCCGAAATAAGTCCTGCCATTACCGAACAACTCGGCTATAAAGGTGAAACCCTGATCAACTCTAATCTTGGAGAATTATTTCAAGAGGAAAAAAATACCGAGTTTATTGAAAAGACCATTAAACGCGGATTATCCATTTCAAACATGGAAATAACTTTAAAACATCTGGATGGCAGATCAATAAGTTTTCTATTGAATTTATATGCGGATAATTCCACCAAATCGTTTCAGGGTTCGTTAATAAATATCACTGAAAGAATACGTCGTGAGCGGGAAAAAAATGCCCTTGAAAAATTCGCAGGCATCGGAAAAATTGCAAGAATAATTGCCCACGAGGTTAGAAATCCCTTGACAAATATAAATTTATCTGTCGATTCCTTGAAAAATAATGCGGACCAGACTGAGATCAATGACTTTCTGGAGATCATTGAAAATAACAGCAAACGCATTAATAAACTTATTACAGAGTTGTTATATACCACAAAAGTAAATATCAATACCTCTATTCCTCTTTCTGTTAATGCTGTTTTAGATAATACCCTGGAATTAGCAAAGGATCGCATTAAATTAAAAGGTATAACTCTCCTGAAAAAATATGATCCAGATATTTGTTCCATTGAAGGAGATGAGCAACAATTGCAAATGGCCTTTCTAAATATTATAATAAATGCCATTGAAGCCATGAATGGCAAAGAAAATATCCTTGAGGTCGAGATCAAAAAAGTGCTTGACAAATGCCTCATATCCATTTCAGATACTGGTCATGGTATAAAAAAGGATGATTTTGACAATATATTTGAACCCTTTTTCAGCACTAAAAAGAATGGAACAGGACTCGGATTAGCAACCACACAAATAATCATACTTCTGCACGGAGGAACAATTGAAGTTACCAGCACACCTGAAAAAGGAACTAAATTTATTGTTAGTCTTAATTATCTCTAAACACTTTATTACCAAGTATAATTGCGAGTTATCTTACGCTACGCATTACATTAAAGATTATTTTTTAGAGGAATATTTTCCACAACATGTACAATAATTGCATTAAGTTGATTGCCAGTTAAAAGCAAAAAGACAGCGCTTATCATGTAAATGCGTATATAACAAGACATTCGGGAAAAACCGATGTCGATGGAAAGAATAGCATACAATTTGCAAAATTGTTTAAAGAGAAAATTACAGTTATGAAAACTACCAAAAAGCCCAAAATAAAAACAGGATCAAAATTAGAAAAATCTAAATTGATCGACAGTAAGTCGTTGCCTTTCAATAAGAAAAAAGAAAAAATAGAAGCAGAAAAATCTGATTCGAAGAAAAGGGTTACTGATAAAAAGGAACTCCACAAAATTTCACTTGCAAAACCCACAACTAGTAAAAATAAATTGAATGCCTTAATAGAGGAAGAAAATGGTGTTAGAGATGCAAGCAGAAAAGGAAAGTTAAAGAAGGAAATAAATTAGATCACAAATATAAATACTATTATATGAGAGAATATTATGAATTGCCCGATGCAACAGGAAATACAAGTTCATATTGTGTTTCTGATCCTTCCATTCTCATTTCTAATGTAGTGCAGGACCTGTTAATAAAGGAATGCATGGTTACGCAGGTTAATAGTATTTTATCGGCACATATAAACTTAAATAATTATATAAATTCAATTCTGCCCGAAATTGAAAATACCTATCTGCAGCAACATTTGGAAATTTTTAAAAACGATACCATTTATCAAATACATGAATTAAGTGCATTTGTTGGTGAGATAGAAGATGACCTTATCAGCAACGAATCGAAACATAAGGTTAAAAGTTGGAAAAGGGATCTTTCATTTGTTAGATCAATGCAAATAATGACCGGTTATATTCTCAATTTTTATACTCCGGCAGAAAAATTAGCAGAAAACCTAAATTACAAAACAATTCTTAATGCTATTTCCACATTACACACAACTACTCAGGAATTACACAATACGATAACTCAAATTTCAATACAGTTAATCAATCATAAATTTATAAACTAAAATTTAACAATATGACAAACAAAACAAATGAAGCCATGATAGCCGCATTAAATAGTTTGATAACTATTAATAACGACCGATATGAAGGTTATACCACAGCGGCTAAAGAAAGTAAGGACATGGATTTAGACAAACAATTTTTCGAAAGTGCGGGCAAAAGCAAAATGTATGCTGGTAAACTTTCTCAATATGTGCGTGAACTTGGTGGTGAACCTTCGGAAGGCACAACTAATTCCGGAAAATTATACCGTATCTGGATGGATGTTAAGGCTGCCATTGTAGCAAAAGATCGCGCTGCAATTTTATCCAGCTGTGAATTTGGTGAAGATGCCGCTTTAAAGGCGTATGAGGAGGTAAAAGAAAATACCGACTTGCAATTCCCTGCTGATTATATTACAACTATAAATTCGCAGGAAATGGAGATCCGATTGGACCATGACCGCATAAAAGCAATGCGTGATGCAGCGGTTGAAAGTAAATAAAAAAATATTCAATTTTTTCACACTTAAATTAAGAAATGTTTCCCCGGAAACATTTCTTAATTTATAAAATACAATAAAATGAAAATTATTTCCATAATATTAATCATCGTTGGTATCGCCATGATTTTCATAAATCAGGTAGAATTTACCAAAAAAGAAAAGGTTATAGATCTCGGCTCCGTAGAGGTTAACAAAAATGAAAAAAAGGAAGTGAGTTGGCCTTTATATACTGGAATTATAATAGGTGCCGCAGGGATAGTAATGCTGGTAAGCAGCAAAAAGAAAATAAATTAATACTAACCAAATTAATACTACTTATATGAATAAGACTACAGAAATGACAACCGTGACACACATACTTGAAAAATTGCGTGTGAAACGTTACGACAATGAATTTATTATGACTCCTTCCGGATTTGATGTAGGTAAAGGGAAAGCCTATGCTCCGGAGGAATTAAAAATCATTAAAACCTACAGATTTGAAGGTGATTCAAGCCCTGATGACAGTTGTGTTTTATATGTAATAGAAGCAAATGATGGTTTGATCGGATATACCATGGATGCTTATGGAGTTTACAGTAATCATACTGACGACGGGTACGATGAGTTTCTAACCAAAATACCGGTGGAAAACAGAGATGAGCAGATGATATTTTCCTGAATTACAAAATACAGGATATTAAACTGAGCAAGGTTTTCAAATAAGGCGATTCTATTAACCAAAACTAAAACAGCGAATGATTATCTCATCCGCTGTTTTTATTTATATCCGATCTAAGCAAATTTAAAATATTCCACTGTCGTCATACTTTTCTTGTTTCCGGGCAAATACCCCTTTCACGGAAGCAACATGTTCATCAACATTTTTGGAAACAACATATTTGGTAAACTGACCAAGGCCATATCCTATAAGTGACCTAAGTAACATTTTTTTACCGCGCGCAACTATTAATCCACCGGCTACTAAAGGCAAGGCAACCTTAACTGCAGTATTTAAATAAGTTTTGGGCTCATCATTTTCCTGATGGCCTTCACCACCAATTCCAAGTTTTTCTTTAACCTTGGAAACTAATCCAAATATACGGGTAACAGATTTTACCTTGTCTGCAATTTCCTGATAATGTTCCTTGAGATCAATTTCAAGTCCATCAATTTTTGCACGAAGTTTTGCTCTCTCCAATTGCAAATCTTCAATATTATTTATTGTAGATTTATATTCAGTCGTCATCATTATTAAAATCCTTTATAAACATGTTAGTCAATCCTGGTTTAACACTTTTACTGCTGATCAATTTAAGGATTATTGCGATTAAAATGAAAAAGCCTGCAACTGCAACAAATCCTAAGGCAGTATTATTGAAAATACTCCCTAACCAATAACCTGCAGCAATGGAAACAAAAACAATAAAGAGTAAAACAAAAATTACAACTGCACCGGCTGAAATAAAATTAGCCAATGCAGTTGCGATCTTTTCGGTAATATTAAGACGAATCACCTGAACACGTAAATTCAAGTATTCCTTTGCATCATCTGTCAGATCACGTAAATCAATTTTTGATTCATCTATATTACCGGTTTTCATAATTGTTTTACAGTTTGTTTCGCATCATGATTTAATTTGTTTGCTTCACTGTGAGTTCTTTCAATAAAATCAAGAACTTTTTGTTTTCCTTCTTCTTTCATGTCTTTTAATGCATACATGATCTTGTCTTTTTGCGTTGCACCTTTTTCTTTTAACTCAGAAGCTCTTTCCTTCAATTCTGCAAATTCATTCATCAATTTTTCCTGAATTTCATCACTTACATTATTCAATGCATTACCAATTTTTTTTCTGAGTTTGTCGTTGCGTTCAGATGCGAACCAATAACCCAATGCCACACCGGCACCTACTCCGGCTAATAAAGCTAATACTGTTTTTCCGTTGCTCATAATCGTTTGTTTTAAAATTTATTATTAAAATGTTTATCAGAAGCAGTTATTAAAGTTATAATCTTCTGTTTCTATTACATTTAAATTTCAAATATCAAACCAGCCGGTTTGCAAAGCTTAAAAGCCTTGATATCACAGGGTTTCCAAGATTCACATTGTCAGAAAGTCCTCATTAATATGTAGAAATTTTTCCCTATTATTCATCGATTTTGTAGAAATATATTCAGTTTTTACTAAACCGTTTTTAATGCCTGATTTTTATACATTACCATTGGTATGGAGATTGCCTCTTTCAAGCCTTAAACTGCAACAATGATAAAAAATTACCTATTACTGGTTTCATTCCTAATAATATTAAATTCAACAGCCTTTAGCCAATATGTTACATTTGGTCGTGCATTTAGTTTCGGACATGCATTTATTACAGAAAAGGATGTTCAACATAAATTTTTTTTTAGTTTAACAGGTGGGTTATCAATTACTTATGCAAAAAAAGCTAACTATGGTTTTGCAGCAGATGTGGTTTATTCCACTGAGGGAGGAAAAACAATTTACGATTTAGGCGGAGTAGATACGGAAAATAAGGTTAAATTATCCTACATCCGCATACCTCTCAAAGTGGTGTATTTTCTTGGTGATTATGGCGATAAAATTCGTCCAAAAGTTGTTGCAGGACCATCTTTTGCGTTTTTAGTGGGAGCCGATTCCAATAAGGAAAACTCCTATGATGACTTTAATAAAATAGACGTAGGTGTACATTTCGGAGTTGGAGCCAACAAATTGATATGCGATAGAATTTGGCTCAACACAGATATCACTTATACTCAGGGTTTAGTGGATATAACAGAGGGAAATACCGGAAACGGAATCAATCTAAATGGAAATATTCGAATGAACATAAGTCTGCTTCTAGGAACTAACAGGGACTGATTACATAAATATACATATGGGGAATGTTTTCTACATGAGGAAGTAATTTTTACCCTGATGGCATGAATGGTATTAGTAAAACAAGTTCTATACTCGGTTGGTACATTTATGGAAGTTACCTATCTACAAATTATTAATTAACCTTTAAAATTTAAAATTATGTTACGTTGGGCCCTAATATTTTTCATCGTTGCTATTATAGCAGGTGTATTTGGTTTTGGTGGGATTGCAGCAGGCGCTGTATCCATTGCCAGAATATTGTTCTATATTTTTATTGTATTATTTATTCTCAGTTTGATAGGAGGATATACAATTGGTAAAAAATCGTAGTGAGGTTATGAAAAAGATCAGCAATTCGCTCATCGTTATTTTCCTTATTTTTTCTTTTGGATGTAAACAACGGAGCATTGAGCCCCAGTTAAAAGAAGAACATCAAATTGATTCAGTAATGGAGGAAAGCGGTGAAAAGGTTCGTGATGCAAATGAGGGAATAAAAAAAGGATTTGAGGAATCAAAAGAAGAGCTAAAAGAAAAAACAGAAGAATTGTTAACTGACACAATTCCACATTAGAAAAAAGCTGTATTTTACATTAAAAAAACTGTTTCTTTATTTGAAACAGTTTTTTTATATCCTGATAATTACTCATGCATTATAGATTATTTTAAGCAGAATTTGGTTTGATCAATCAGCTTTCTTTTTATCCTTTCTATCAAATATTTTCTCAATAAATCCCTTTTTTTCCACTTCAGCTTCTTTCACAGTATTTATATTGATAGTATGTTCCAACGAAGGATATAGTGCCTCAATAAAAGCATTTCGCAAAGTTTCACCAATAATATTCCAAACATTAATAGCGGGATCCTTTAATTCTCCTTCAAATTCAATTTCAGTTGCAACCTGATCTTCCGACCTGTTTTTAAATATCCATCCACCCAAGCCAACAACGCTTTCCAGCAATTTTTGCCCCAGCGGATCTTCTTTCTCGTCCTTCCATTCAATAACATCCAGATCCTTTATAATTGGTTTTGTATAACCTATAATTTTTCCGTCTTTTGCGGCCGCTTCTGTATAAACTCCAAAGGTTCCTTTCTGCACATCAAACTTACCGTATGCTTTTAAAAAGTCGTTCACCTCCACAAGATTTAATCCTATCATTTCGGCATTCATATCAAAGGTGGGCGTTTTATTTAAAGCATCCAATTTCATATTCAATTTTGCTTTTCCCCCGTAAATTTCAGCACTGCCTGTAACAGTAGAAGGAAGTAAATTTGTTGAATCGGTTACATTAGAAAGGTTTTCCGCCAGAATATAAATATTTGAAGTAAATACATCCACCTTTGGCGAACTATAATAATCCAAATAGTGAATTTCACCCTCCACAATTTCAAACCTATTAAGTTTTAATGGCATTAATTCATTTACAATATCCTGCCACTCTTTATCAATTTTAGTTTGAGAAGTTTCTTCCGTTGGACCTTTTACAAAATTCAGGATTGGACGTCTAACCTCTATTTCTCCAACCAGGCCGCCTTTAAACAAAGCTTTCCATTCAACCGAAAGATCTATTACTTCAGCAGCAAAAAAAGGAACAGGAATTTTACCGCCGGTTTTTTCCAGTTTAATATCCTTTATTTTATACGACCCAACAATAAGCGCCAGATCAATATCTCTCACATGTCCGGTATATCCGTCGAGTTCTGCTAATTTATTATTGACTACCTTTAAAACAATATATGGTAGTAATATCCTGATAACGATCAGAACCACTATAAGAACAAGTAGGATTTTTTTTATCCTCAGTCTTTTCCTTCCTTTAGATTTGGAAGCTGTTGTTTCCATTGGCTTATTTTTTGAATTCATAATAAACATTTATCATTTAATAGAAAAAAGAATAAAAATACCATGCCATCAAAAAAAAAATACGTTAAAAACATTTGGGAAGTAATTGTAGCAACCTTTAAAGGTTTCAGACAAGATAAGGTGCTAAAACTAAGTGCGTCGCTTGCATATTATACTGTTTTCGCACTACCGGCTCTGGCGCTGGTGCTAATCTCCGTTACAGGAATATTTTTTGGAGAGGATGCAATGTCCGGAATAATTTATAAAGAATTGCATGAACTGATCGGTAAAAATGCCGCTACACAAATTCAGGAAGCAATTAAGAATACACATTTAGCCGGAACCTCGTATGCCGGAACCATACTCGGTGTTATTACTCTATTATTAAGTGCAACAGGAATTTTCGGGGAAATTCAGGATAGTATCAACAGGATCTGGGGTTTGCAGGCAAAACCTAAAAGGGGTATTATTAAATTATTATTGAACAGGATCATGTCATTTTCTCTTATATTAAGTCTTGGTTTTGCAATGTTAGTTTCATTGATCATCAATGGGATATTAGCAGCTTTAAAAGAAAAATTACAAGCTGAATTCCCGGGACTAAATGTTAATTTATTATTATTGGTTGACTATGCAATTCAATTAATTACAATTACCTATCTTTTTGCTATCATTTTTAAAATATTACCGGATGCAAAAATTAAATGGAGAGACGTGACAATCGGCGCATTGGTAACAACCTTATTGTTTTTAGTAGGTAAAAGCCTATTGGCATATTTTATTGCCCGCAACGCCTCCATTGAAGCCTATGGCGCTGCCGGATCGATAATACTTATTTTACTATGGGCATATTATTCCTCAGCTATTCTATATCTGGGGGCTGAATTTACACAGGTTTATGCTAAAAAATTCGGAAGCGATATTCAGCCAAATAAATATGCATCTTGGGTAGAAATACAAACTGTAGAAGTTACAGCGCCTCCAACAGAAAAAGGCAGAAACATAAAATAATATGGAACAATTATTTCAATATAGGAGAAAAATGATTATTAAAACAATTAAACAAAACCTATTATGAATAATTTACTTTATATTATCGCTGTAATTCTTATTATTGGATGGGCCCTAGGCTTTTTCGTTTTTGCAGCTTCAGGATTAATTCATGTTTTGCTGGTCATCGCTGTAATTGCTATAATATTGCGATTGATCCAAGGAAAGCCTGTAGCGTAAACGTATTTAAATAGGCCTTTTATTCTCCAGCCAATATCTGTAATCAAAAAAGGATTGCAAAGCTTGTTGCTCATACATATCCTGAGATGCAGATTTTAGCTGGAGTTTAAGTTTATCGAATTCCTTTTGTAATTGTTTAGGTTGTATATGCTTGAGAATTCGTCTGAAAAAATTGAGTATGATATTCTCTATCTCAAATTTTAATTCCTGTTTAAGCATAAACCGGTAAGCGCTTCTTATGAGTGGAGGCAAAAGCATTGTATTATTCAATTCATAATGGATCAAAATGTTGAGTAGCCGAAGGTGCAGAGGAAATGTTTTAAGTGTATGCGATATTTCTTCATTCAATAACTGGTTGATCTTATCCAATGCGGCATTAAAATTTCCCGTGTGTATATAATAGGCAACCAAACGTATTCTGGTATCGTGATATATTCCCTTTATAGGATGTGGTTCTTTTAAAAACAATTCAGCTTCTGTTACGATTGTATTATTTTCAAAATTTTTACTGAAAATGATCTTGTCCAATTGAAGCTGTAAAAGTAAAGCATGCAGATATCTTTCCTCTGCTTTACTTGTTACAGGCAGTGTTCGCATTTTGTCTAAAACTGCTGAGTAACCAATATAATCTCCCTTATTTAAAAACAATGACCCATAATTATAATGCGCTGAAATAACAGGTATATTACGATTGAGTAATTGTGTATCCAGGTTATCCATAATATCCATGGTCTTTTCCTGAAATAAAAGGGCATTGTCCCAATCGTTCAATAATCGGTATAATAATGAAATTGCAGAATTTCGGGTGTTTCTTCCGCGGTAATTTTGTTTTTCCGTATCCGGAATTTTGAGTAATTCATCCAATAATTCCAATACTTCCTTTTTAATATTCTCGTTGCGCAAAGGAAAATACGTGTTTACAAAATATAAGGCCTTTGTTAATCCTTTTCGAGTGTTATAGGAGTGAATAATACTTTCGGCGGTTTCAGTTATAGAATATACTATTTCTTCTGTTTTCCTCATTTTTTCTTCCTCAGAATAAAAACGCAACATCTGAATTTGTTGTGTTTGAAATAAGATCTGATAAGCCGGAAGTGTAACCGGATCACTAAGTGATATTCCCTTATTAATAATTTGAACACTTTGATCGTATAAACCTTTATCTGCTAAAATTTCTGCATGATCCAACATTTCCCGTAAGGTATATTGTATATTTTTTTCATTGTGAAAAGCGCGCAAACTTTTTAATAACTGTTTATACAAGAAATTGCGCATGCTGTGAATATTGATATTTTTGATCCCTAATTTTTCGCGAATTTCTTTATCAGTTAAAGGCCACTCCTTTTCAAGCATATTAAATAAATTCAAATAATTTCTTTCTGCATGCAGGTCAAATCCTATACGCTGTTTTTTGAAATATCCCTTTTCATTTGGAGTCATACTTTTAATGAGATCGGTCAATTCCTTCCATGCCCCAATTTTAAACTCTGAATTTAGCATTTTTAAGATTTTATACAGCAATTATAACACTTTCAGCCATATTTTTAAAATCCGAAATATCATTTTTTAGCCTTTTTTGTATTGACTTGACCATACTCCTCTCCTACTTTTGTTTTATTTAATTCACAAAAAAACAAACATTATGAAAAAAATTACTTTAGTATTAAACACTCTGATGCTGCTCCAGATCTCTGGCTTTGCACAACTTCAGGATTGGGCAAAAACGTCTGACGCTAACGCCAAAACCGACAATGCGAATGCAACAGACATTGATAACGCCGGCAACCGTTATGTTGGTGGCACTTACATCGATACCTTAAAAATAGAGGGAATTAGCTATCCAAATTATATCAACGATGGAGGTCTTGATGGTTTTATTGCCAAATACGATCCGAACGGCACTTTACTGTGGGTTCAAACAATTAACGGGGTGGGTCAACAGGATGTGAGGTCGCTGAAAGTAAATCGCGTCACGGGCGAATGTTATGTAAGCGGAAGTTTTAATAATGACCTGATTATTGATGGAATAGCACAAAACTCCTATCAGTATGTGTCTGTTTTAGCTTTATCGCTGAAAACATTCCTTGTAAAATTCGATGCGAATGGAAATCTCGTTTGGTCGAATAATACTTATAGTTTAAGCGAGTATCCAATAGACGGAGGACATTCACTCGCAATAGCTCCCGATGGGAACAGCATTTATTTTCATAATGCATATCTCGCTGACTTACAATTTGAATCAGGCGAATCGTATTTACCTTCCGGTTTTGGAGTGCAAGGAATTATATTGACACGCATGGATGCAAGTACAGGATCTGTAATTGCATCAAAAAATGATATAGAACGTTATCTTGTTGATGGTGTTTTATTAGCTTGCGATAAAACAGGAAATGTAATATTTGCGGGAAGTCACAGAAGAAATTGTATGGCTGATATTGATGGTGTTTTTGCACCTTGTGATACTAATCCGGTATATGCAACACCTCAGGGATTTATTTGGAAATTGAGTGCGAATTTCGCAAGTCTTTGGGGGAAAGAAATTTCAGGTACCGGGTTTGAATTTGTTCAGGGAATTGCCACCGACGATAATGATAATGTTTATGCATATGGCACATTTGATTCACCTACCACTTTTGATGCAACCACTCTTACACCTGTTGCATTGAGAGATGATGCATTTGTGGTAAAATTAAATTCTGCGGGTAATTATTCTTATATAAAACAATTAAATGCGAATAATTTATACATGACAAGTTTCCCCGGCGATTTTGAAGCGGGTTTTGCAGTGGATAAAAAAGGAAATGCTTATTTGGGCGGAAGTTTTACCGGCACTCTTACTATGCAAACAACTTCCATTACTACAGAAGCATACCCTTCCGATTTTTATTCCAATGGATTTGTTCTCAAATTAAATCCAAGCGGAAGCGTGCGTTGGGTTGAAAAATATGCAGGAAGCACCGGGCCTTTTGATGCTACAACCACAACAGGTATAGCATTAAATGGAAGTTACCTTTCTGTTTGTGGTGCGTATAAAAACTATCTTGCTTACCAGGGCGATACCATTACTGCAGATCTAAATGCATTTTATTTATCCAGCTTGCAGGATTGTGATGTTAAAGTAACTATTACTGCAACCTCCACCTTTGTTAATGCATTAAATCCCGTAACACTTTCCACACAAAATAAACCGGGTTATACTTTTCAGTGGCAACGAAATAATGTGAATATACCTGGTGCTACATCCAATACATTTGTAGCAACTGCTCCGGGAAATTATAAATGTATAGTTACTACAGGATTATGCACACTTACTTCCAATAAAATAAAATTGTTCCTGCTTGTTAAAGAAGGTGATTTAATAGGTAAAGAGCTGCAACTATTTCCAAACCCTGCGCATGATCAATTTACCATCGTTTTTGATCAAGCCACATCGTTGGAAAATGTAGAAATAAATATAACTGATATTACGGGCAGAAAAATATATTCTGCAGTAAATCAAAATACCGCTGATGAATCACTATTTATTCAATTACCGGTTAATACGGTTCCTGGGGTATACTTTGTTCAGGTAAAAGCAGATGGAATAAACACCACTACATCTATTGTTATAGAATAAAAAGCCTTTTGTGAATTGACCTGCAACAGCGATGTTGCGGGTCAGTTTTTTTTATTGATTTTAATAAAATCACAAAGCCACCGACAGTGTCATCGACAATACTTTTTCTGCAACGAGTTGTTGGGTGTTGTTAAAAAACCGATACGCCACATCTAATTGTATATCACGATAACGGATACCTGTTCCGGCGGTAAAATATTTTCTTGGTCCTTTAAGCGGATTCTCGTAAAAATATCCGGCTCTTACAAAAACGAGGTCGTTGTAAATATATTCCATTCCCGGTGATAAAGTTATTTCTTTAAGTTCTTCATTTATTCCGCCGGGTGCATCATTAAAAGAACTTACCATACCCTTAATTATAGATTGTTCTGATTGATAAATAGTGGGCACCAATAATTTATTTATATCCATAGTGACAGTAAAAACATTCAGATCGTTTATTTGTGTAGTAAGTGCAATTCCCATCCCAAAATTAGATGGTATATATTGTTCGTAAACAGAAGATGTATACGTTATTTTATTGCCTAGGTTGGATAAATTTAAACCGAAGGTAAATACTGCGGGCTTTTGATTAAAAGTGATGTCGTTTTTATAAAATAAAGAAAGGTCGCCTGCAAAAACTGAAGCAGGTGACATTTCCAATCCGTTAACGATCATTCCCTCCAATATTTTAGAGTAGATATATTTTAATGTAGCACCACCTGCAAAATTTTCAGACAATTTTCGGGAGTAGTGCACATCAAGAGAATATTCGTACGAACCAACTGTTTGTAAACCATTATTGGTAGCATAGGTGGAATTTCCCAGATCATTATAACGCAATCCTGCAGACATTGCATCTTTTTCACTGAAGAGTGTATATGCCGACAAACTTAATAATCTGCTGCCACTACTTTTATAATTCAATGCTACGCCGGTAGAATCATCCATGAAATTAATTGCAGAACCATTTAGAAATATAGCATTCGCATTTAATTGAGCAATTCCTGCATCGCCCATTCCACTTATTTTAGCATCCGGGATCGCGCGCAAAAACGGTAGTGATGTGTAGATGGGATTTACATAATTATTTACATACGACTGTGTAAATCCGCAATTAATGCAAATAAAGGTTACAAATAATATTGTTATTAATCGTAAATACATTTATATAATATCAATCAGGTTGAATTAATTCTTCGGTTTTAATTTTCCGCGATCTAAAAAATTTCTGCTCCCGCCAATTCATTTTGTTGTTGATCAAATAATGAATTATTCTTTTTTCTACCATATGATGTAGTGGTAGTAATCCGCACATCAATAATATCTTAATGCCTAGAATTTTCCAGGGTTCACCGTGGGTGAGATGATGTATCCATGTATCAAATAATAATATCAGAAATTCAAAAAAGAAAATAAAACAAACAAAGCCAACCATTTGTATCATTGTTGGCGATACTTTAAATCCTCCCAATATCAATAACAATAAAAATGCAGAGGCAATTATGATTGTAATGGCGGTGTATTGAATATTATTGCGCCTTCTGGTTTCCTCTTTCGATTTCTCTAGACGTTGTTCTCTTAATACTTCTTCATTTTCAATTTCAATAAGTTGTAATTCCTCCTTTTGCACCATGTTGCTGAGACTATCTGCAATATTCCTGTTTGTCTGGCTGTATTTATAGGCATTTAAATAATCACCTTGAGAAAGATAATTCTTTTCCAGTTTGTTTGTTGCATCCAACATAAATTCATAATATGGCAATGAAGATGCAACGGAATAAGCTTTTTGAAATTGTTCATTTGCTTTCTCCGCCAATCCGCGGCGTTCAAGAAAATCGCCATATCGAAGATAAAAACTTGATCGACGCAATTTATCCTTTGAATTGTCAATGCGATAGGCTGCCATTTCATAATATTTCATTGCGGAATCAATTTCCCCGTCGTGTTCCCGGAAAAATGCTTCCAATCGATAATAGGTGGTGGTATCATTAACTTTAATATACTCCAGTTCTTCCGGATAATTTTTGTGGAATAAATTATATAGTTGTGAAAAATCGTTTTGTTTGATCAGGTGAGAACGAAAAATAACAAGTCCGTTTCGTTTAAGCTTCGGAAGATCATTTCTTTTTGCAAAATCTATGATCTTATACAATTGTTTTTCGTTGAGTGTTCTGTTATTAAAAGCAATAACTTCCAGATCACATTTTAAGGTCATGATCCGCAGAGAATCCTGGCTCGTTGCATTTTCCGCAATTCCCAATTCTTTTAATTTATATTGAATGGATTTGTCGTAAGCCTTTATCAGATTATAAAATTTTGACAAATTATTATAACAATCCATTTTTAAAACAACATCCTGCGTAGATTCAGCAATAGTAAGTGCATCAAGAAAATTTCTGATCGATTCAACATTATTATTCATTTTTTGTTGAATATCCCCTACCACAAGATGTGTTTTTGCGGTCATTTGCTGATCTTTTAATTGAATTGCCGTTGTGAGTGCCTGGTAAGAAAAATCCCTTGCCTGCTCCATCTTAAAAATGAGCAGATATCCCTTTGCCAATGCAATTTTACATTTCCATATATCTGCAGGTAGCCGCAACTGACTACCATAGTTTTCCAATTTATCAATTATTTCACTTATGGACGAACTATAACTATAGTCATCCATTATAATTAAATAATTGGAGTAGGCTTCCACTAATTGAATATTATCATATGAAAGTTCTGCCAATTCAATTCCAACTTTCAACAAACTATCAGCAGCAATATAGTTAGCTTCCCAATCTACATAATACGTAGCGAGTTCACCTAAAGCTGCAATAGTTTCTTTTCCCTTGTTTGCAGATTCAAGTTTTTTTTCTAAGGAGCTTTTATTAATTGCCGGCAGGGAATAATGTTCCTTATCATTTGATTCTTTACCCCCAGCATTATTGTCGGCAGTCACCGGGAATATATTGATAAATATCAGGGCAATAAAGACCTGTAAATTAAATCGTACAGTCATATATGAGGTGATTCTTGTGTGTGTTCAAAAGTAAGGCTGTGTTATAGAAAGATTGTTATCTTTAAGCGGTAATCTTATTATTGAAACCAATAACCTCACAAATTTACGTTTTTATGGAAATTACACAAAAGATCAAATGGTACAAGAAGGTGACCATTTTTTTAACTATCAGCACCATTGTTCCAACTGCATTATTGATGATGTCGCTTGCACCTGCGGGTGACGAAAAATCAAGGCCAGTGTCACAATCGGAAGCCAGAGCCAATATCAGCAATTACAGAAACAGCAACGAAGCTGCAGAATCAGGCATTAATGGATTAAGAATTGAGTCAGGTCAACTGGAAGCAATGAACAATGTGGCCAGAACAAATCCCAACACCTCAGCCTATCGTTTGTATTATGCAAAGGACTCGGTAGGCACTGCTGTATCCATTGTAGTAGGAGTAACAGACGATGGTCAGGATAATACCGAAGCTATATATACCACAGCCCGCAACGGATCTAATCTTTGTCCGCCGGTTTGTGATGCAAATAGTCCTTTGACCAATTGATAAGAATTTTTAACAGGTGAATTTTTGTGATCTATATTTAAATCTTTAAACGATTTGAATATAGTTAAAAAATAAATTCGTGTGATATTATCGCACCTGAATTTATATTGAATAATTCGTTGGCTTTAAAAATTAAATAAGTTTTTAGATTCGCTATGCTAATTTTCCAGTTCAGGATGGATTTTGGTCATTTTTAAAGTTTGAGCTCACAAACCTACCATTTTAGGCTCAAATTTTATAATTTTTGAGCTTGAAATTAAAATATTATGAGCTTAAAATGTTTTGAGCTCAATTATTTATAGAATGTGGCTCAAAATGGGTGGTTTTTGAGCTATAATAGAAGACAAAGTGATCCAAATCCATAACTCAATCTTTTTTCAACCCCCATGATTCCAGAAAAACATAAGAGTTCACAACAAATTCAAAATCGGGAATATGTTTCGTGAAAGACTCCGCTTCGGATGTTGCTAAGCTGATCTTGAGACAACCTGTTCCATTACCAATATAGGCGTTGGCTTGCCAGTTTAATTCACCCATCATTAAAAAAGGTGCGAAATAAATAATTCGCGCCTCTTGTCCGCTGCTGAGAATGATTGTAGAATCATGCAAAACCTCAACATGAGTGGCTGAGTTTTCACTGCCCTCCAGGTCACCTTGCACCACTTGCTGCACAGTTTCATAATCTTTTTCATATGGCACATCCAGCGCATAAATAAATCTCTTGCTACTTTCTTTAGTCTCCCCATCCGGGATTAGCAAACTAATTCTACCCGTTTCATACGCCGACTGAAAGAAATACCATCCTGGCGGAGAGGTAAGCTGGTAACGCATGTTGGGAGCGTTTATAGTTGCTACAGTTTGAGCGGGAAGTGAGGGAATAATGAAAATAAACAGTAGAAATGCGAAAGGTTTCATATAACGAATTTAAGGATAATGTGTTTAATATAAAAATAAATTCATTTGTCGTTAGTGTTCGATACAATTTTTAATAAAAACTTTGTCGATGATAGAAAAATATTCATCCCCTAATTGTGGTATGCTCAGTCTGCAAGAATACCTTCAATTTTACATAAAAAAAATACAGGATGAAAAAACGAAATCTACTAAACGTGGTATTGGTATTATTTTCTGTTTCAGGATCTTTTGTTGTGAATGCACAATGGAACCCTGACATTTCAGAAAATAATCTCATCTGTGGAGGTGATCCTATAAAATTTGGATTGCAAACTGCGGAAGACGGCAGCGGCGGGTTATTCATGGTTTGGTACGATGCGCGTAACCTTGCCACCGGAGTTGATAATTATATGCAACATATGGATGCAAATGGAAACAGCCTCTGGGATTCTGCAGGAGAATCAATCCTAATTTTTGAGTTTGACCAAATGCAACCCGAAATAATTCCTGATGGAAATAATGGTTTTTATGTGATCTGGAGAGATGAAAGATTAGGAGAAGATGAGGAGGATTTTTATATGCAACATGTTGATTTTGATGGAAATATTTTATGGGATACCGATGGAGTTCGTGTTTCATCATTAACAATTAATTCAGATAATGATATTCAAAAAGAGATCGTGACTGATGGTGAAGGAGGAGCATTAATTATGTATTACGGCCATACTGTACCGGATGAAACCGACCAAGTGATATATGCTGCCAGGATAAATGAAGATGGTGTTTTACTTTGGAGCGACAATATTGTTTGCAACGACGATGCATCCAATACGCAGGATATTAAAATGGTTACGGATGGTGATGGTGGTGCATTTGTTACATGGCGGGATGACCGTTTGGATAATTCAGCAATTGCAGTGCAACATTTTAATAATGACGGCGATATGTTATGGGCAAGTAATGGAATTCTGATCACAACTTTAATTGATGTGGATATGAATGATCCGGTTGCTGCTTATGATGGAGAGGGCGGAGTATATATTGCATGGGCAGATTGGAGAAATGATATGACCCAAGTTCATGCGCAACATATAGATGCAGATGGAAATATGCTCTGGGAAGAAAATGGTGTAGCTGTCAGTGAACCGGATGATTTTCATACCGAATATAGCATTGTGGCATCTTCAGATGGTGGGGCATTAATTGCGTGGACACAAAATTTTCCAAGCGAGTCGTACGCACAAAAAATAAATGATGCAGGTGTTAGAATATGGGGTGAGCATGGTTTGAATGTTTTTTTACCTGCAGATGATACCGAACAGGAACCCTTTATCAGGTCAGACGGATTTGGCGGTGCGGCTGTCGGGGTAAAAGAAGTGGCGACACCATCATATATCAAAGCAAGAAATATAAAGGCTGACGGCACATTTAACGGCGATCAGGTGCTTGCTGCAAATTCCAGTGAATCTAAATTGTATATCAATATGGATAAAGCCGCCGACAACAATTGGATCTTCAGTTGGATCGAAGAGCGCACTCCTGATGCTTATCATGTTTATGCATCTAAAATTGAATTCACTCCTTATACTACCTCAATTTTGGATAACGGGGGGAAAAATAATATTCATATTTATCCTAATCCAAATACAGGTCAATTCAATTTAATTGTAAATGAATATTCATTGACTGATAATATCATTTCAATTTATGATAATACAGGTAATCTCCTTTTTAAAAAGATTTTGATCGATGAACAAACTGAAATCGAATTAAATAATTATCCTCCGGGGATATATTGGATTCGCTTAAACAGATGGAATAATTTTGAAAGTTATCCTGTGGTGAAAATGTGAAATGAATGTCCAATAAAAATTTTGATGAATTAATATTCATCATTTTTTTTTACTGTCCAGAAACAGATTGCTCATAAGCATTTTGACCACCAACTATTGGTATTGAAATATTCGAATTAAGAAGGTCAATTGTTAATTCCGTACCGGGTTTAGGCCATAAAGTAAATTCTTTATCTGATGAAAATATCAATAAACCTATTTGTTTACCTGCAGGTATTATCTGATCATCGGGCATAAGATCAAAAGTTACTTGGTAATATGTATCCTTTTGTAATACAACACCATTAGTTAAAGAATTAAAATTCTGTGGATCTGCCCAGCCTCTTGTAATAATATTATCATACACTTCCGTTTCCTTTTCATCTTCCCATGGTAATGCAACCAACCAAACCGATAAATTTGCTGCAGCTTTGCTTGATGACAAACGAATGGTAACCTTTGGAATACCTGAAATTCTAATATCTTCTTTTAGTGTTGGAGAAATAAATAATAATCTGTGTTCGTTGTATTTTTCTCCACATAATTCTGCGCCTGAATAATGATAATCATCCGTTAAAGTATCAGGTACACTTCCTTTCAATGGTTGTAATGACAATGCGCCATTATTATTAGAACCATTTTGTAGAAAGAATTTAACATCCATTGCATTTTTATCGGGGTATTCATTATATGCTGTTGGTGTTACCTCGTGTTCTCTTACTATTTGCACCTTAGCATCATTTTCTACGCCGTTTTCAATACCGAACAAATAATGTGTGAACCATCTGTTCATCATTGTAACTGGAGGATCTCCACCGTGATCATCTTGATGATAATACATTTGCACAGGTAAACCTTTTTGTTTTGCTGCGAGATAAAAACGATAACTCTGTTCTGTCATCACATTCCAGTCGTTAAATCCATGTGCCATAATCATTGCCGCATGCATATTATCAATTTTGGATATATAATCTCTCGAAGCCCAAAAATCATTATAATCGCCTGTAATTCTATCCTGATTTTTAACTAAGATACTGTCGCGAATAACCCTATTTAAGTATTTGCGTTTTGATTTTTCACCGGAATTAATAAAATCATATAATACATCCACATCTTCTCCCACATATCCTCCGGGTGATCTTACTAATCCATTGGAACGATAATAATGATAAAACGAAGTAACAGGTGCAACCGGAATAATTGCCTCGAGTCCCTGCACACCGGTTGTTGCCGCAGCAATACATAAAGTGCCGTCGTAAGATGTGCCTGTCATACCAACCTTCCCACTGCACCAAAATGCTTTTACTTCTTCATCTCCATTTCTAGTTGTGAAAGCTTTTCCTCTTCCGCACAACCAGTCGATAACTGCTTTTGGAGCAAGTGCCTCATTATCTCCGCCCACTGTAGGTGCTCCATCAGATAATCCCGTGCCGGGAGAGGAAGAATACACCATAACATAACCTCTTGGCACCCAGGTGGTATTCATATAAAAAGACATAAAAGGCCATTTATCGCGTGTGCCCAATTTTCCATGTTTATGCATTTTCGGCAATTCCCCTAGTTCGTTTTTAACATTCCAAAACCTGTTTTTATCGAACAAACCCAATAGAGCCCAGAGTTTAAGTCCGTAATAGGGACTTGAAGTATATACAACCGGCAATTTTAAATTTCCCGAAGCCGTTTGTCCCGGACGCGTAATAAAAGTATGCATCCTATCCAACCTTCCATCCCCATCAGAATCAAAATTCGTCTCCACCCACAGCTCTTCATTTATCCAAGTTTCCTTATCACTAAATTCAGGGACAATTTGGGCTTCGCCATTTGAAAATACAGGTTGGGGAGTTTGCGCGATCATTTCTTTGCAGAAAAAAGGGATAAAAATGGGAGGATGATGTTTTTTGTGAAGGACATAATTTTTAATTAAATGAGGGGTTGAAGGTAGGGAATGTTGGGGAAAACATATTGATTTGATTTGGGTTTAAAGGGAGCAACAAAATATAAGATTCGAATACCAAATATCACAATCAATTTGAAGTTTCTAATCGCGATCTTATCCATTCTTCCGTTTCCTTATCTACACAATATATATAACATCCCTTCATGCCTCTGGTCATCAGAGTTCGGTAAGTATTTTTGACAATAGCGTTTAATGTATCCATTCCTCCTACCTTATCACCTTTTATAATATTTTTCCATCCTCTTATCGACATGTCTGTTTTTGCTCGTTTTGTTGGATCGATTATGATTTCACCATTTCGAACAACCATATCTGAACCAATAATAACTCCGATATACTCCACCTCAAGTCCCTGACAGGTATGTATGCAGCCAATTTGGTGAACTGAATTTGGTGAATTAATATATAAACCACCATCTGCAGATAAATTCCATTGTTTTGAAAATTTAAATTGCGGAAATTCAATATCCATTAATTCCGGATTCTTTTTACTTATCCAATTCCAACAATATCCTGCAACCAACCTGGCACTATTCTTTTCTTTGTTTTTCTCATAAATGGCTTTAAATAATGCATTTGGATTATCAAAGATTTTAAATTCATACTCATTTTTGTATAAAATACTATTTGCAGTTTCTCTTAACTGAAGTGTATTATCCAACCATAATAAATATGCGTTGGATCCTCCACATCTGAATTGTGACTTTAACTCTAATACTTCTACATCGGCGTTATAAAATTCTGCCCACTTTTTTATCTCTTCCTCAGTACCAATATCCTTTAATGTAACTTTTTGATTTTCGTCAAGAAAGAAAATTGTGCAATGAGCTGTATTGATCAATTCTTTCACCTGATTTTCACCAAGATTTCCAAATAAACCACTAAATTCATTTAACCGGTGTGCTTCATCTACGATTAGTGTTTTGTATAAATTGGATTTCAATTCATGGTAACCACCTGAACCTTTAAATAATCCCCCGACATAATTCTTTTTATACTTTCCCAATAAACTTTCCGAAAACACAGCTCTGGGTGCAGCATTTTTGGTTACATACTGCGCCATTTGTCGTTCACTTATCATTTTTACCAGCAGATTAATTGCGACAACCGATTTACCTGTTCCTGGACCTCCGTGCACTATCAAAACCTTTTTTTTGGTCTTTGTAGATTCTTTGATCAATTTAAGAGCTTTTTCATATACAATTTTCTGATCGTCAATTAAAATAAACTCTTTATTTCCTTTTAAAAGAGCGTCCAGTGTTTCTGCGAGTATTTTTGAAGGTTTTAATTCACTATTTTCAATTTTGTTTAAGACATTTTTTTTGTCTCCGGTTTTAATATTCTTTTTAATAAAATTCTTTAGATCCTCGCCTTGACCTTTGCCGTATAATGGTGCCTTTTTTATATATTCATCATATACTGAATTGTTAATATTTCCATCCAATTTGTAATTGTGCATATAAACGCAGGGATATATACCAACTTTATTACTATATATATAGGTATTATATCCCTCCAGAAAAGAAGCATAAGACCATGCTTGATAACTTGGGTGCACATGTTCGGAATAACCATGTTGAAACCATGTACCAATCATACCATCCATTTGCAAGACTTTAATTTTTTCCCACTGTTTGAGTTCCACCACAATTAAACTTCCATTTTCATCCTTATCATAACCGGAAATAAGCATGTCTATCCTATTACTTGTTCGTGGAATATTGTATTCTACAGCAATTCCAGAATCATTCGGAATAGATGCATCATTTAAAACATGATACATTCTTTGTAAAGAATTTTCCCAGCTATTATATTCTGACTTTCCGGTTTTGCGTAATAATATACTTTCAAGTGCTTCATCAATAATATCAGCAATTAATCCGCTTTCCACATCCTTTAAAAATTCCATTTTCGTTTTGTGATATACAATCATAGGTCAGTATATTTAGTAGCGTTCCCTTTTGACTTTGCAACAGGATACTTTTCATCATTTTCTTTAATTTTCGCCAATACTATTTCACTCACATCCAATCTGAGTTTATGTGCCAGCAAAAAGCTGAAAGAAAGCACATCAGCCAACTCACCTTTTAGTTTTTCAACCGATGCATCTGAGGCATCCTTCCAAAGAAATAGTTCCAAAAGTTCACCTGCCTCAATACTTATGGCCAACGCAAGATCCTTTGGATTGTGAAATTGAGCCCAGTCACGATCATCCCTAAAGGAGATTAAGGCGTTGGTGAGGGTTTGGATATCATTCATTGTGCGGGTTTTAATAATGCAAGTATAAAACTAAATTTGTATAGGATGAAGGTCATTTGGGCGTTTGTCATAAATTTAAGGGCGGGGGCTGCGGTTTTGGAGGATTTGTGTATGGGTCGAATTTGGAAGGTTACTTCCAATAAAGAATGTGAAGTGGAAAGATTTGAATGTGGTAGTTGGTGTAGGTCAATCGTGGGATAAGAACAAAAACTTTACAGTTTTACAATAAATTTGTACAAAAAAATTATGACTCTAAATGAAGCTCGAATAGCAAAAAATAAACAACCCGAGATTAATGAAATGCATTGTGCAATTTTGTTCATTCTTCCAGTTGAGGAAACGGCACAAAATGATTTTAGAAATCGATTAATAATGCGACTAAATAATAATGAGTCTTTGGAGGAAATTGCAGATCAAATTGATTATTTAAATCAATTATATGAGGACAATTATCATGAAAATACCTTCGAACTTAGGTACTTGAGGGCGATGATAAATTTCATTGATGAATTTGATTTAGATGGCAAAAGGATTAATTAAGTCTCATTATTATTTAATTAATTCTGTCTCTGAATCACTAGGGAAGATTCCATTTCATCAAATGTTTTCGGAAACACGTTTTACCCTAAACGTGAGACTTTGAATTTTGGTCGTGAGATAATTCAACTCCTATTATTCCAAACTTTTTACGAATAATGAAAATTTGTTTTTTTTTTCAAATCCAATTTTAAAACAAAAAATTAGTTTTTAAAGTATAACTTTTTTATCATAGATTTGCAAGCATTGTGCCACTTATGATTTTTCAATTTCTTTCCTGATTTCATAATGGATGAGTATGGAAATTATTATAAGGTAATATAGATGCAGGGCGATTTTGGAGTGCTACTAATTTAATAACAACGAGAAGCGGACAAATAATAATGATTGAAAATCGCGATCTGGGTAACTACAATATTTGATGAAAAGTGAAAGGACAAATAATTTAGAATGATAATTTATAGCATTACATTAATTCAGCATACTGAAGATTAATGTTTTTTTTACTAAAAATTACTTTAGTATTTCCATTTTGATCAAGTTCAAAAGGATGGAATATTTCTTCAATACTTACTTCGAATTTTTCATTTGTTTTTCTTATTAATTGATTATCGATTAAGTCCTGAAATATTTCTTCACTCTTTTCACTTGAGTGAAACTTAGTAATAATTTGTTGAATTACTTCAACGGTCAAAGGTTTTCTGTAAGCCCAAATATGAGAAATTATTTGATTATATTGGTACCCAAAATAATTTCTTTTTTATTAACATTTGCTTCCTTCCTTTTTTCCTTTAATATAGCAATGTCAATTTTTTGCTTTATTAACTTTTGCTCTTCGACATCATTTGACAGGTCACGGAATATCTTATCAAGTTGTTTTTTATTTTCTAGGCTAAGGTTTCCTGTTTCAGAGACAATCTTCCTAAACTTTTCGGAATTTTTGATATAATATTTCCATAATTCAGCTCTCTCAAGCTTACGCGCACTTTTTATTTCTTCAAAGTAAAATATAAGCCAAATTCCTAAACCAATTAAAGCAAGACGACCTAACCAGTAAATAGCATCTTCCATAGAGGTAAAATTTTAATTCACGAATTTAAGTAAAGTAATTGGATTTCTTTGAAAAACCTGTGCAACTGAATATTCAGGTCCACAAAATAGCTTCAGAATTCTTTGGGTAGTGGATTATTTGTATATCATATCCTAATACAGAATGTGAGAGGCATTGATTTTAAAGGATTTTGAGGGGGTGGGGTATAATGGGGAACAAACTACTTCAATTTTGCCATCTCCTCCAACTCCTTTCGATAGGATTCAAAAACATCAGGCGTCCTAATATTACAGGTTGAAATTAATAGACCTTTAAGGACAACTTCAGCAGTTTTATTAAAATGTCTTAATGAATCATCATTGAAATTCTGACGGATGTTTTTCAATTGACTAACATATTCGAAAGTACAACCTGACATTACTTCCTCAGTCCAGATTAATTCATAAAGTTTAACATCCAAATTCTCTTCATTTATAGTTATGGGGGCAATATATAAATTACAGGGGACATTATGGTATACAAATTCAGTCACTTGAAATTCGTAATTATTTTTTTGAAATTTTGCTAATTCCAAATCCTCAATCACTTCCGGCGAAATTATTAATCTCATTCCTGAAATTTTTGATTTCTCGGAAGTCCAATATGCTCTTGCAACTCCAAGCCCAATAGGATTTGAGCCTTCCCTATTTGTAACTAAATCACCTAAGTCCTTAAATCTTATTGTCCAATCTTTAACAAATCCTCCACGGATTAATGGTGTATATTCAGTGTCAGGTGGAAAATTTGAATAAAAACCGAAAGTATCATTAAAAATACGCTCACAACAAAACATTAATGCTACTGGGTTTTTACCTTCCAAGTAAAAACAGTCGCTAAACGATTTGATAAATATTTTATCAACTATTTGACTATTAATTTCATTAATTACACCAAGAAGTGAGGATGCAAGATTTGAATAAATGCTGTTCAAAGCGGTAATTTTTTGCAAATATGTTTTACTTGAGTCGCTCACGAGTGAACCGTAACCAAGAACATCAATAAAAACACAATAATTAATATTCTCCATAAGGAATTGATTAAATGAGTTTACTCGGAGAGTAATTTATCAGTTACGTAATTTGAGAAAGCAATACCATCTTTGGATAACATATATCTCTGACCACCGGATTCCTTTTTAATGTCAACTAAACCCTTGCCGACTAATTTATGTAAAAGATTTTCAGAGCTATGAATAGTTGACGTCCATGTATTGAGCCGCTTTCTTTTTACAATAAAATAATGCAACATATTTATATTAGTGTCACCAAACTTTTCCTTTATTTGCGCCAATTCATTGTAGTCATAATCTCGTTGATTGTCTTTAGACAGTTGAGTTTCTATATTTTCTGCTTTTAATTGTTTTACAAGTACATCGGGTTGTAATCCAGCGATGGGAGGTGATAAACTGCTTAACTGTTTTTTTAAATTGATATTTTCACTGCTGAGTGAATCGTAGTTCGCAAGTATTGTTGCAAAATTAATATTTCCTTCTACCTTAATCCAACCGGGAATGTCATCCCTTAATCTGAAATCATCTAAAGCCTTATCGATCCCAATTTTAATATCTTTATAATCCTCCCAGTAATCAATCATATTAGTTTTCGCTTTGGCTCGTAGTTCGTTAAAATTTGGCCTATCCTCAAACTGGTCAGTTTTCTCAATTATTGTAAAATTGGTTTGCCGAGCCTTTCCGCTTCTTCGTATTCTAAATGAATATAGCTCTTATCCGAGCCAGGTGCTACTTGTCCGTATCGTTTACTAATGATTAAACAGAAAACATCGGCGGCTTGTATCCATCTATAGATTATTTCAAGCGGGCGTTTATCAGATGCCGCAAACCATTCCATCCCGGCAGGTATATGTCCTGAAGTAAGGATTGCCATCAATGCCGCTTGTCGCTCTTTTTCGAATCCATCGAAAACTGAAGATATAAACACTTGATACTTTTTTTCTTGTGCCATTGAAATTAAATTAATTATTATTTATGGATTTGAAGATTTCCCACCTATATTTTAAACTTTGAGAATTTGGTAAATATTTATCTATTCGCTCGGCAATTCTAATACCTTTTAAGGACTGATATTCACTGCCAATTAACTGAATACTAATCTCAACTTGTAAAGTTGTGGGATTAATTCCAATGAGAGATGCATCAAATAAATCATGTATATCAGATCGTAGAAGAAGGGCATTAGTGGAATGATTATTTCCTGATTTTGTAAATTCAAAAATATGGCAAGCATGTAAGACGTCTTTGACTTTGCAACCAGTTATACAGCATGTATCACAGTAGACAATAAAAAGGTTTTCACGAAGTTTGTTTTGTCCTCTCCTGATTCTTATATATCGTGCAATTCTTTCTTGAAGATTATCATTAGTAGCCTCCTCAATTATAGGGTTTGAGGATCTGTCTGAATAATTTATATCCTCTATGATATTTTCAATATTCAAATCCCAATCTAACATCTGTGTTAATTCTACAATGGCTACCCGGATTGCTACTGGATTTGCGAAAACCTCCTTACTTACAGTTCCTTTATTCTCATTTACGACTCTAATGTAATTGGCGTGGTTTTCTTTAGTGATAACTTCGGTAGTTTGACTTTCTACACTTAATCTTTTAATAACAATTCTGTTAATCTCTACTTCGGTAACACGGTATTCTGCTTGTCTTTTGGTGAATAAAAAATTAATTCTTCATCAAAATAATATTTTGCATTTGAAATAAAATTATTCCATGCAGCTTGTGGGTTAATCATAGTTCAATTTAATTATTTTCTATATTTTTTAAATACGAGTTAATGATTTATTATTTCAGTTCGCCATCTTAATTCAATACTTTCATACAATCTCAAATGATTTACATGATCTGTTAAATCATTAATTGCTAAATTTTTGATAATTGAATATTTATTTATTAGAGTTTCCATTTTTGCGAAACATAATCCATTGTAAAATATCATTCTAAGTTCTCCAGAAGTAAATTTAGACTGCAGGATGCCAGCATAACGACTTTTGTCAATTTCACTAATGTCAGATTCGTCAATAAATTTTAATATGTAATATAAATGCCTAAAATAATTTCCAAAATAAACATGATATATTTCGTAAAATATTTTGTATTTAAATATTATTCTCGTTAATGGCTCGTCCATAGCAGGGGTATCTTCATTTGGGTCTTCTATTAAAAAAGCATCGTAAATACTCTGTATTTCTCTGGAATGAAAACTTACTTGATGAACGCCGCCATATTCATCATACCAAACATCCCAATCATTTGCAGCTACTTCAAAAAAATTGACACCATTAACTACCCCATTTTGATATATACCAGAATCTGCAGGATGGATGTTGAGCCAACAGAATACTTCTCTAAGTGGAAAGGAGATTTTATCAATAATTTTGTCTTGATTTTCGAGTAAATTGAAGAATGCACTCTCAAATTTTTGGTCGGTGTTTAAACGACGACTTTCTGAAAGTTCAGTCCTCTGATTTATATAAGTTATATATATTAAAATAATTGTGATGCATGATAAAATTGGGTTTAAAATTCCACCTATGGTATCGCCTATTTGACCCGTTGTCGAATAATTAAATGCCTCAATTATTGCAGGTCTGGTTAATACCCAAGGCATCAGAAAGGATAGAAAAATTAATCCTAAAATAATTAGCAATAAAGTTCGATTCATGTTAGAATATTTTTAAAATTAAATTTTATTTAAAAATTCAGTTTCAAGTTTTCAGTTTCAAGTTTTGATTTCCTTCTTTCAGTTAGAAAAGTTTCATAAATGAAAATTATTGTTATTAACGACACAAATGGGCCAAGTATTCCGCCAATTGAATCACCAATAGGTCCATATCTGTTTGGATCAATCTTTAAAAATTTGTAGAGATATACAATTGAAATCAAAACTGTAAACATCACAATAATTATAATCCAAGAAATTCGAGACAGTTTCATATTAACAATATATATATTTTACATAAATAATTTTTAATTCGCCCAATATTCATCAAATATAAATAATAATTAAAATGATTCTTAATATTTTTTATCAAATAGTTTAAATACTTAAATCCAGGATGAATTGCAGTTTTATTTTTTAGAATATAAGGATTTCAAATTTTTGCCAATGAGCTCATCATAACAAGCAGTTTCGCACCTAAAGCATTTGCCTTGTCTGTAATATGAAAATTCAGGCAACCATCCTTCGCCACTGCACCTACTACAAAAAGTTAATGTTTTATCCATGCCATATATCGGCACCTTCCGATTTGCGTGTAACTCATTATGACAAACTCTACACAAAGTTCTTAGTGCTTCCTTGGGATATTCCCAAGGTAACTGTCCTACCATATAAAAATTATGATGTATATGTAAACTGGATTCAACATACTTTTCATTTTCCCAAATTGTTAAATTAGTATCAGCTTCATAAATGCGATTGAAGATAAGCGGATATGAAATGTTATTGGGGTCAGTTTTAAAATATGAGGCGTGCACTTTTTTACCCGGAATCAAATTACTTAAACTACTTGGAATTTGCTTCGTGGTTATTAGCAATTTAGAAGAAATCTGCTCTAATTCAATATCCCAAATACTAATATCATTACTATGCTCCGTCATTTGTTTTACAAATTCTTTACCCTTCATCGCTTGGTATAATACATCAAGATTTGAATGAAGGTAGGTGACTAAACCAATTGTTAAATCATTATAAGTTTTGGAATTTTTGCAATTTGTACAAATATTACGGTCAACCTCCAAAGTTTCTCGTCTTTTGGATTTCCACTCTGTTGTTGATAATAAATCACCATATGTAAATTTTTCCTTATAAATTAATAGTTCTTGGTAGGTCATATAAATTTGTTACTTATGATTTCACGAATTCAATCTTCCGCTTTACGGGATAATAATTATTAGTTTGAATATACCACTGTAATACAAAAGGTTTTGAGACTATATCCTGAGGATATGAGTTATTGTGAATTAATCTTCGATATGTGAGCATTTGTATTCAATCTTACCAAATTTTTTCTAGAAATTTGGTGAGTCCACTATTCGTATTCTTAACAAACTCTACGACAGTTTCTTTTGTTGCTGTTGCAGTATTGCCCCATAATGCAATTTGGTTCTTATTCAGGACATTCAGTATAGAATAGTTTAATTCATCAGAATACTTATTACTAGCTCCGAACTGAATTATTTTGCGGCTTAGGGCATTAGCCACCTCATCACCAATACTGATAATCGGCTGGAATTGCAAATTATAATGCTCCAAATCATATTCTGTTATTTGATTATTCCTACTTTCATCCGTATCTGCAAGGAATTGTCTGTCTCCCATAATTATAGCTCGTTTCCCAAATTTATAATCTCCGCATAGATCTATTTCCTTCTTCAAGTATTCTGCTACTGGTCGGTCTAGTAATTCGCAGAACAGGTGACAGCCTGTAACAATAATAACTGTGTTTTTATTTAATAATTTATTTAGCTTCCACATTCCCTCTGCGGATAAAAGGTCCTTTTCATAATATGGATTTGATTGTTTATTAACTTCGTTATTTTGGAGAAAAGATCTTAAAGCATTTGGAGGATGAACTTTTGTAATAAAGTCTATAAAATTGCACATTGCGCCAATTCCAAATTGATAGGCAAAATCATCAATGGTCTTTCCCTCGAAAGAATAGATTAATTTATCGGAATGATGAGTAGAATTACTTAAATTTAACAATTGATGTAAATGCTCATATATGTAAAGTGGAAGTTCGAATTTTTCATTTACTTTATCAACCATTTTCTTTAAACCTAAATCTTTATGCAACAACTGAAAACATATTCCTTCCAGTTGAATTCTGAGCTGAGCAACTTTGTCCCTATTGGGAATGTTAGAATTGTGTATCTGCAATAATTGGTTGTAACAATCACTTGCAAATAGATTTTGAATTGGAACTCTCATTTTAAATGTCAATTTTTGAATGTTCAAATAATTGCTTTAGATACTTTATTTCATTTTTACCGTGTTTCCAAATAAATCCACTGCTTTTAAATAATTTTAATGAGCTATCAATTAGGATAACTTTTGACATTTTTCCGGTTTTATTTTCTGAAGAAGTTGCAAATATAGTCTTATCGCGATCAAAATAATAATCCCACCAAACGTCACAGTTTTTAAATTTCATACCAAGCATCTCAGCATAAATTTCATTTCTGTTGAATAAGTGTGACCTATGAATCTGTAACCCAGGTTTATATTTAAAATCATTATCTTTAAATTTCTGCAATGCTTTTTCAGTAATCCCTGTAACTCTCCACATCTCGGGGTGTGAAGTAAATATTGTGGTCATCATTCTAATCTTATACTTTATATCTGATTTCATTTTGCATATCAGATTGTAATCATAAAACATATTCTCGACACTCATATTAAATGTTTTTTAAAAATGAATTTAATATAATTAGGGTGTTATAATAATATTACCTTCATAGAATCTCCAAACTGACTAACCACCCTCATCACGACATTTGTCCTTTTTTCTTAACCTCAATTGGGTGATTTACATGTCCATAAAGCCACTCAAACACCTCCGCGCCAATTTCAATCTTCAATTTACCCTGTAATTCCTTTTTGCTTGTTGTGTGTCTTACGTAAATAACCTAGTCCCTTTTTCAATTTCGCAACTTCACCTTTATCACCACCGCAAAAGAAAATTTGTTTGCCAAAAAGGTTCTTTCTCTGTCGTTGTGCACAAAGGCACAATATTTTTAATAATCATAATAACTAGAAGTTCTTTTTAAAGCAGCACTTACGGAATAAGTTTTTATTGCACTATAAATATCGTTACTCATTTCCGTTTTACCATTATAAAAATATTGTGTAATGGTGGAATTGTTAGCACCAATTAAGCCTGTAAGTTCCTCTGTGGCAACTTTTGTTGAATGAATGACATATCCAAATTCATCTAAGAAGCGAACTGTAACACTTCCCGTTAAATAATTATCTTTAAGATCATTAAGTCCGAAAATATTCAAATTGAAGTAGAGGAAATTACCGCGATAAGATGCATCTAGTGTTGCAAATGCTCCTTGCTTTACAAAGCTTAGATCAGATTGACCAAAATCTCTTTTAACTGGTTTTATAACCTGAAATTCTCTTATTGAATCTGATTTTAAATCACCAATTACCGTAACTTCATTGTCAATTATTCTATATACAATGTTTTTATGAACAAATGTATCCTCAGCAACTTGGGTTGTATCAGAGTTCTTTCCGCATGAACAAAAAAGAATTATACAGGGGATTAAAAGCCATAAATTTTTCATATTGGTGGTTTTTTTAAGTGTGTGATTAAATATTTAGCATATATTAAATTTTATTTTAATCGATATTATAGCCATTACAATACTATCACCTTCATCGTTTCCTACCCAAACTGACCAATCCCCCTCACCGCTACCTTCTGCCCTTTTTCTTAACCTC
The DNA here is from genome assembly GCA_016706865.1 of Bacteroidota bacterium. NCBI lineage: Bacteria > Pseudomonadati > Bacteroidota > Bacteroidota bacterium. The sequence continues at coordinate 2,454,662 of JADJIS010000003.1, forward strand.
AATTGGGTGACTCACATGCCCATAAAGCCTATCAAATGCTTCCCCATCAATTTCTATTTTTAATGTGTCTTGCAATTCCTTTTTACGCTTGTTTCTGGACTCACTTAAATCACTTAGTCCTTTTTTCCATTTTGCAAATTCATCTTTATCGCCACCGCAAAAGAAAACTTGTTTTACGATAAAATTACTGCCGTCATAATCATCATCCACCATCCAGTATGCAATATCGTGAATATTGCGGGCATTTACCATATCTTTTATTGGATCATATATATCGAGACCTTGAATTTCAATTGTGACCTCATTCCCATTTTTATTTACTGCTATATCAGGTTCTCCTATCGTAACAAAACTTGCGGCACTTTTGGCAGGTTTTTTCTTTAAACCCTCTTGTAGCAAATCATCATGAATCCTTGCTTTCGTTACTTCAAAGGTACCCATACTTGTAGTTTGCGTGGTTCCTTCAATATCACTTTCAAAACTGAAGCCAAGTATAACTAACCAATTTGCATCTCCGCGGTTGCGACATTCTTTTATTGCATCGTTAACTTGCAACCTACTAACCGTTCCAAATTTTGGTCCTATGAAAAAGTAAGCTTTCTTTTCTCCTTCGCCATTTTTATAAAATCCTTCACCATGTATTTTCTCACTGCTCAATAATTCTACTCGGCTGAAAATGACCATTTCATTTTTTCTGCCGTTTTTTATTCCGGCACTGATCAAATGTTGTTTTATTACTTCTTCAAAAGCACCATCATCTTCACTGGTTATAATTTTGTCATCTAATTCTGCCGGGGAAAATGGTTCAAAGTTTTGCAAAGTTTCTACTGTGAACGGACCGCTTACTCTTAGACGTTTGTTATCAATTTCAGGTTTATCAAAAAGAGTTTCGTCAGGAGAGGATTTATTCTGTGCGATTGAACCGAGAGTTACATGCAGGACAGATTTGTACTTAAACCCTTGTCTAATGTTACCATTTGTTTCATCATATAATTTATAATAAGGAAAAATGGAAGTCATTAATCGTTGCTTCGCTATGTTCAAGGCAATTCTACTTGTGTCAATTGTTATCCATCTTCTTCCAAACTGTTCTGAAACAAATGCAGTTGTTCCGCTTCCGCACGTAGGGTCAATAATTAAATCTCCTGGATCGGTTGTCATAAGCAAACATCTTTCAATCACTTTTGTCGAAGTTTGAACTACATATCTTATATCTGAAGCTCCGTGAGTATCATCCCATAAATTATGTATTTCTTGGACAGGAAAATCATTATAATATCTAACATATGTTGGAAGATTTCCGGGAGCCATAATTCTCTTTTCTTTAACAAGGTTAGCCATACCAAGACTATTAGTTTTCCAACTATATTTCTGAGCTTTAAAAATTCTTCCGTCTATTTCAAAATCATAAAAGCAAGATTGCGTATATCCCGAAGACATCAGGTTATCAAGAAAAAACGGTTTACTATTTTCTGGCAAAACTTCGGGATTTTCTCTTTCTTCCTTTGTCATTTTTCTTCTTGAACCATCGGACAATTCAAGCCAAGTGTAACCTGTCCCCTTTCCAAACTTCTTTTCTTCATAGAGTTGACGATATTTTACTTTTTTGATGTCTTTTGCGTACCAAATAATGTAGTCGCTTACAGAAGCAAGCCCTGATGAACCAAGCGGAAGTGATTTCTTAAAGGTAATTAAAGAGAAGAAATTTTCGCTTCCAAAAATCTCATCTAACAGATTTCTTACAAGATGAACATTTTCATCGCTGATTTGCACGAAGCAGCTTCCGCTTTCATTCAACAATTCTTTTGCAATTATTAAGCGGTCTCTTAAATATGAAAGATATGAATGAATGCCTAACTCCCAAGTATCACGAAATGCTTTTATCATTTCAGGCTCGCCTGTCAAAGCTTCATCACTTCCATCTTTTACTTCACGATTGTTCAATTTTACCTGCCAATTACTTCCGTATTTAATTCCATATGGTGGATCAAAGTAAATTGTCTGCACTTGGGCCGCCATTCCTTCCCTCTCAAGTAAACTTGCCATAACTAAATGACTGTCGCCTTGTATTAATCGATTTGTCCAACCATCTTGGTGTTCATAATAATCACTTACTTTTTCAAGTTCATCTTTTTCAAGTGCATTACCAAATAATTCATTTACATCAAACAAAGAGCCTTGTGCCGATTTTTCTTCAGTTACCTTGTATAAATTTTCAATCAATGTTTCGGGAGCAATATGTTCATGGCGGTATAAGCTGCGTATGTCAATCTTTAAAAGATCGTCACGGTCGTCGTTGCCGTATTTGTTCAACCAGAATAGTTCAGGATCCTGCCCACGATGAATAACAGGGTTTTTTGGTAATTCAATCACCTTTTTGCCCTTTTGCACCTTAGGGTTTGCATCTTCATAACCAGCTTCTTCCCTTGAAGGGATGTGAACCCGTTTGTCTGTTGAGTGTTTTATCGATGAAATTTTTTTAGCCATTTTAGTTATTAAATTTTGGAATTTAAAAAAATTTTAGGAATCGAATTAAGCTAAAAATTGTATACTTACTTTCCGTCATATAATTAATATTTTGCTCTTTCCAATTTTTAATTACATAAATTATTTTGGTTTTTAATTCGGTCAATTTAAATTATTCAAATTAATAAACATAATAAAAATTTAAGTAAAAGAATCTACTTTAGATTTTGTGCGTACCTTTTCACCTTCAATTTGCCATCTTATCAAGGCAAAGGAGATAAATTTATTTTCTCTTATATCATTAATTTTAGAGGATAGGTCTTGAAAATATTTACGAGTCCTTCTTCTTTCGCCATCTTTGTCTAAATATTCTGAAGCTTCTTTAAGTATAATCTTTAATTCAGCAACTTGAACCATTTCAAGAGATCCGTGATTTTTGGAATTAAAATCATTTAGCTCCTCAATCTTTAGTGGAATATCATTATCAGAAAGAGATTGATTTGAATTTAAGCCAAGAAGGGCAAAATTACCCAGTCTGCGTTTTTCAATAAAGTTTTCCTCATATTTTTCTGACAAATTCTTGCTCGCCCATATATGCTCAATAGATAAATAATCATTTGCTTCCATACCATTAGAACGCCTCTTTTTTAGAACTTCTTGAATGTCATAGGTTTTTTTATACTTAATTTTCAAATACTCTTCATAACTTGCAAGAAAGAATCGAATTCCTTTCCAATTATAATAATTATATTCTTCAGGTTCCGCAAGAGCAACCAACGAGTCCATAAATTTTTCAACTGGGCTCATATGCTTTACAAAATCAAGCATATTATCTCCAATCCAATTAAATATTGTACCTTCAATTTTATGGCCTGAATAGTATGTATATTGATCATCAGATACATTAGAATTCCATTCAAATTCGTTGAAAAATTTATGTGCGAAATCAAATAAGTCGGATTGTTTTTCATCTGTCCTACCTGTAATTTCTGGCAAAATATAGACTCTAAAATTTAATATTTCCAACAAATTTAAAAGACTCACTACTTCCTCCGCATATTCGGATAATTTATGCATAACTGCCAAGTATATTGGCATAATTGAAGCATGAACATGATGACATCGCATTCTCTTTATAGTTTTATCTACATGAGTTGCTAATTTCAAATCAGTATTTTCATCAAGGAACTCTTTATCTCGGAAAAAATACAAGTAATATCTTGAAGCAGAATCAAGAAATTTAACAAAGTTGGATATATCCTTGACATTGTCTGAAATAATTAATTCATCCTTATGAACGGCCTGATACCGATCCTTTAATGTTTCATAAATTTTAGCAGCTTTTTTCGTGTTTGATTCGTAATATACGAGGTAACAAAACCGTAAAAAACTATTTTCATCATCGAGTGTAGTTTTTTTTGCTCGACTTAAATTCATTTGTATTCTAACCCATCTTTGGTTTATGTCTTTCCTTAAGAATTTTTATCAAAAATAGTTGCATAGTAAATGAAGTAATTTTTTATTTTTTCTAATTCACTTAATTCCTTGCCCCTATTATTAATTACTTCAAACATAATTCCTATTTCCTTATCATATTTAGGAGTATAAAAAATAAATCCCAGCCTTTTGGTTACTACATTACAAATTATATCAATTTTTTTAAATTCCCTCTTAGCCATTTTTTAAAGATAATCTTAGCAGCTCTTATGGCTTCCTCACTCTTCAATTCTGAAACTGGTGAATCTCCATCAATTATTACAGACTTATAAAATTGATTAACTTCGGCATTTGGTTCTAATACAAGTTGTTCATCTCCTGTTTGACCTCTCCATAGAAAAATATTTTTGATATTTTCAAATCTATTAATATCAATTTCATAAATACATTTTAATAGTATTATTAGAGTTGTTAGCCTGTGTTGCCCATCTACAATTTCAAACTTGTCTGGATTATCTGGACTCTGAGCAGAAGCGACTATTGTCCCAGTATAATGCATATGATCTGACGCATAGAGGTTTTCGATATCTTTGATTAAATCATTTATCTGTTTATCTTCCCAGGAAAAGCCCCTTTGATAGTCTGGGATAATAAAATTTCGATCTTGAAATATCTGTTCCAAATTAACCAATTTAACAGGTTTAATCCTTTCTATTTCCATAAGGAGTTTATTTTATCCGTAAGTTGATTTTTAATATTTCGAATATCATTTGCTATTTCAATAAAATGCCATTCAGGATAATTGTATTTTTCTTTCAAAGCGTTTACTGCAGGCAACCATCGGTTTTCAACAAACCATTTCTTTTCTGCCTTATCCCTATTCATTCCTGTAATTTCTATTATCAAATGTTTTAAACTACCATCCTGTGATTTAACTTTAACTATAAAATCAGGAAAATAATTTTTGCCTTTCCCATCTACAACATAAGGAATTGCAAACCCTAGAAACTGGTTCTTTACATAACTTATTACTCCTATTTCTTCCAATGTTTTGGCACATATTGCCTCCCAATTACTATCCATAACTACATAATTCACATGACTGCGAGTGGTGGGGTAAATCTCTTTTACTGTATTGCCATTCACATATTTAGTACTACTGAATTTATTGTAATAATTAAAAACCGGTCTTACAAATTCTTTGGTATTCTGCTCCGGATTAATTCCCCTGCGAATATGATCTACAATAGTTTTTGGATCATCAAATAAAAGGAGCTTCTTGTATTTTTGATCTGCATTTAATACCACAACTTTTTTTTCATACCATTCTGTAACAGCATTCTTCAGCTGATTAAACTTATTAAATTGTGGTGCGCCTTCATCATTGCTATAATGAATATTTAGCAACTCCTTTGTTAATCCGAAAATTATTTCAGCATCCCGTTTTTCCAGAACTGTTTGAATCTCCATTTCAATTTCTTCAGACGAAAAAGCAGTTGCCATCTGTGTTTTAATGGGTGTTGTATCTCCGCGTATTTCATAATTTTCCAACCCGGCAAAATCATATTCTATTGGAGAGGAAAAATTTTCGATGCGATAACCAGTAACGTTTGGAAAAATTATTTCCATTTCTTCTTGCCTATCAGGTAAAGCGGTAATATGTTTTAAATCTATTGGAGGTGGAGGAGGTTCACTTGTTCCACCTTTAAACATTTTAAATGGAACACCAATTATATGTGCATATTCAGGTGGGAATTTTTCTATTACTATTTTTCGTTTGTCATCTGTTGCATTTCCATCCTTATCATATCCCTGCAAAAAGTAATTCATCCTTCTTAAAGCCCTTCCTGCAACCTGTTCACACAAAAGCTGGGAGCCAAATGCTCTTAAACCCATAATATGCGTCACAGTATTTGCATCCCAGCCCTCTGTTAGCATACTAACACTCACCACGCAACGAATATGCGAACCTAATTTTCCTTGTTTACCAACAGTATTTACTACTTCACGTAATATTTCAGCATCAGTAATTCGCGCTGCACTTCCCTGACCATGAATTCTTGAATAATCGTTTTTAAACTCCTCAATCTCAGAAGTAAATATCTTCTTAAATTCTTCATTTATCTGATCACCATTGTCTAATGCATCACTATCGATGAGCAAAGTTGGTGGACGTTTTAAAGGTTTATTTGTTGATTGATCATAATTACTGAATAAGGGTTTTGCACCTGTAGTTGTAATTAATTTACCGGTTTCATCTTCATACTCATAACCAGCTATATATTTATAAACCTCTTTAGAAACGGAGGTGTTATTGCAAACCAAAATAAAAACAGGAGGTGGTGAAAATAGATTTTTTTGTTCCTCTTGATTTTTACGATGGCCGTCATAATATTCTTCATAGTGTTTGTAAAATTGATCTAACGCACCTTTAACAAGCGAATGAAGTTTGGGAGGAAGTTCTTTCAGCTTTGCTCCTTCTTCCTTTGCTTCAGATTTAGCTTTTTTCTGACCTTTCCGCGGAAAGGCATTTGGATCTTGCTCTACCACTTTCCTGTATAGATCTCTTAATACAGGCATTTCTATATCCTGTGTGCTATCACTCTCCGGTAGAAAAGGAATCTTTACTAATCCGCTTTCAATTGCTTCAATCAATCCGAAATCGGATACTACCCAAGGGAATAAACTATAAGGTTTATATCCAGAACCTTGCAAATAATACGGGGTAGCAGATAAGTCATATACATTTTGCAGTTTAAATCTTTTAGAAATTTCAACTAATCCGTTAAACCAAACTGCAGCCCTTTCATTTTCATCCGCTTCCTCATTGTCCGTTGTTTTACCCTTTGATTTTGGTAAATAACAGTGATGGGCCTCATCATTCATAATTAACAATCGGCTACCGGATTTAAATTTGCTCAGTGTTCTTTTAACAACCTGTGCAAAATTTTCTTTGTTGCCAGTATCAATTTTTTTGCCTTCCAAATTTACTTTACCATCAAAGGGACTGCGCTTATTTCCCTGAAGAATTTTTGTCTCAAATGTATGGTAATTTGTAATTATTAATCTTGCGTTGAGATTTTCTAGCCTGTGTTCCAAATTTTTAGGCACTAAATATCTTTCATAATAATAATCAGCTTTATTAAATTGGTTTTTGGTATCAACAAACAATACACCTAATCTATCTTTAATAGTGACTCCAGGTGCGACAATTAAAAAATAGTCCGCAAATCGAGTATCATTTCTATATTCCTGCCTGTTGAAATAATGGTATAAAATAAAACAACCCATTACAACTGTTTTTCCGGAACTTTTGCCATTTTAAAGGCGATACGAGACAATTGATAATTACTATCTTCACTTACTGATTGCTGAGCTAAACGAATTTGATTTAAAATATTTTGTCCTGCGTTAGATTTATCAGCTACTTCATTCAACCAGATTGCAGTTTCAACAGCTTCACGCTGAGCAAAAATATTTTTTTAATGGAGACTCTTTCCGGATTTTCAAACCAAAATTGCAGAAGCTCTTTTGTTACCCTTGTAGTATTTGGATATTTTTCTTCCCGCCACTTCCCTATTTCCTTTCTACAAAGATTGATCAATTGATCGCCATATTCTTCAGCAAAATCATTGACTTCGAACATGGAAGATTGAGGTCCTTGTTTGTTTGGGATCACTTGGATATCCGGCGTAAAAATTCGTCGGCCTTTTCGAATGTCGGTATAGTTCAATGAACCATCTGCGTCAGTTGCATAATGCAAAAGAGGTTCGTCATATGGGCTATTTAGAATCGGGTTGTCAGAGGGCATTTGCTCCTATATGTGGTTTAGTCTAGTGGCATAATGATAGGGGATTTATGTTGGAAATACAAGATTTAACCCAAAAAGCGGTTCAAATTCACTATTTATAGGTAATCTCAACCCTAAATTTAGGTTTGATAGAGCAAATTGACCAATGTGGATGGAGATTTTGATTTTAGGGTAGTAAGAATGCAAATTTTATATGATCTATTTATAAATATATAACATATCTAATTGATTTATAATGGTATATAGAATATTTTGCATGATTTTTGAACCAATTTCTTTGTAATTTTGTATTATTTCTATAAATTTGAACATTATTTATATATGACAAAGCTTAAGGACTTTAGAAATAACTTGAAAACAGGTGAAGTTTACCGGAGGGAAGACCTTGAAAAATGGTCAAAATCAGTGGACAGACACCTGAAAGAGCTGTTGGATGAAGAAGTGCTTGTGAAACTCTCACAGGGCCTATATTATATGCCGATGGTTTCAGTTTTCGGAAAAACACCACCAGACGAAACTGCTCTTGTAACAGCTTTTTTAAAAGAGAAAAGGTTTGTACTTACTTCTTTTAATGCTTATAATTCTTTAGGTGTTGGAACAACCCAGCTTTATAATGAAAGGATAGTGTATAATCACAAACGACATGAGATAGTAAGATTGGGAGGGCGAACTTTTAATTTCAAAAAGAGACCAGATTTCCCTTTAAAAGCAAGTCAGGAGTTTTTATTAGTGGATTTGGTTAACAATCTGGACCAACTTTCAGAAGATCAAAACAAAATTTTAGAACGGGTAAAGTCAAGAGTATTATTGGTGAATAAAACGCAAATGAAAAGATCACTTACGAGGTTCGGAAATGTTAAAACCAAAAAACTGTTAATGCCTTTATTAAATCAAAACCTTCCTTAATGAACTTAGATTATTTACACAATCACGCGGAATTTAAATCATTATTAGAAATCCTTGAGTCAGAAAAAGGAATAAATGCAAGTTTAATTGAAAAGGATTATTGGATAATGCATGTTTTATATAGTTTAAAAAGCTTGGTTATGAATTTGAATTGAAGGGAGGCACATCCTTATCAAAAGGTTTCGGAATAATTAATAGGTTCTCTGAAGATATAGATATTCATATAAAACCACCAGATGCATTGAATATAAATGAAAATCCAAATAATGAAAGTAAAAAAAATTTAGATACCAGAAAAAAATTCTATGATAAATTAGCAGAAGAAATTAAAATTGAAGGTATAATATCAATTAACCGTGATGAACAATTTGATTCCCACAATTACTTAAGTGGTGGGATAAGACTTTCCTACGATGCTAAAATTCCAAGTATTGAAGGAAGCAAGGAAGGAATATTGCTTGAGGTAGGTTTCGATACGGTAACGCCAAATATACCCCGAACAATTAGTTCTTGGGCTTATGATAAGGCCAGTTCGAATCTTGGTGATGTTTTTATTGACAACCGTGCAAAAGATATATTATGTTACCATCCTGGTTATACTTTTGTCGAAAAATTACAAACAATTATTAGGAAGTTCCGAAAAGAACAGGAAACTGGTATTAGAAACAAAAATTTTTTACGACATTATTCAGATGTTTCAGATCTATTAAATAACCCGATTGTAAATGAATTCATAGGCACTGAAGAATATGAAGGGCATAAATTAAAAAGAATAAATGGCAAAGATTCTGAAGTATCAATTTCTTCAAATGAAGCTTTCCTTTTGAACGATAAAGAATTACTAGAGGAATTAAAAAAAAGGTTCTTGGAGACCAAAAATTTATATTATAAAGGACAACCTAATTTTGAAGAAATAATAAACAATATTAAAACCAATCTTCCACGTTTGTAAAAGGTTAAAATCTTTAGCTCTCTTCGATAATTATCACTTCCTAATACAGAAAGTAAGAACCATTGCTATACTCGTGTTTGCATACTTGAGGTACAAAAAGGGTCAAATTTGAAGGTTTTTGTATTTTTGTAAAAAAAGATATGTACGGGACTGTAATGCGGTTTGACCCATCTAAATATAAACCATACAAAATGTATGGGAAGGAAGTTTATTATGCCATTAGCGGTGCGCAGGAGAAAAAAATAATTGATGCAAGAAAACAATACGACGTGGAAAATAACAGCGAGCTGCCCGATGATGTTACAGTTGAGGCATATCGAGCTACTGTAAATGAGCTAAAGGAGTTACATTATGTTAAATCAGAATTGGGTACAACCATTAATAAATATGAACTTGTTTTAGACGAATCAATGCAGTTTGAGGTTAATGCAAATGAAATAGATGGACTTTGGTATCAAGGATAATATTCGTATTTAATTTACGTTTTTATTTGTTTTTTTATTCAGTTTCTACAATCAATCATAACAGTTCCCCCTTGATTGATATAAACTTTATTTACCCTTGAATCATTGTGGTAGTGCTTCTCTAAATCTTTCCTTAAATCCTCATACACTTTATCTTCTACAGATTTTTCAATTTTTACATTAATTAGCCTACCCATCGGCATTATAGTGTATAAACCATCACTTGTTGTTTTGGCATATTTCAGACCATTCATTCCATAACTTTCAAATGTAGTATGTAATGATTCAACAAAGGCATCAGTTTCTTTGTATAATTCCTTTTTATTATTATCGCATCCAGTAATTATAAATACAGTAATAAGATAGAAAAATAGTTTTTTCATTTATACAAATTTTAGAGTGTATGTTTTTCAAATTAAATAAAAGTAAATACTACCAATTTTGCAGGGTGGTTTAAAGTTATTTCGATGTTTTATAAAAAAATATACTTTCACTATACAAATTACCCTTAATATACTAAGATTAAAGGCATTTTGGGCGACTGGTAAAAAAATATTATTATTTTAACTCTTCAATTTTAGTTTTCGCCCCATTAAAAGCAGCTTCGATAAGTGCAAAATCATTTATAAAAATATTTGTATCTGAACCATATTTTTCAAGTTTTATGAACCATTTTATTGAACCATCACTTACGTAATAGCCTATTTGAGCGCCATCCTCTGTTACAAATTTGTTTTCTAAATAATCAGGGTTCATTGCTAAATCAGTTACAGATGCTTCTTTAAGTAGTGAAAGTGCTTTAATAACCTCCAATAAATCTGAATATTCAATTGATGCTTTTTTCGTGCTATACTGTGTTGATTTTTCCATTTGATAAAAATACAATGTGTCTGAACCGCTTGCTAATATTCTTACCTTCGTTTCTGCAAATGCCCCCAATGTTAACTTTATATTTGGCAGTTCGTAGTCAATAAATTTAATAATAGTTCCAGTTTTTGAGGCAAAAGCATCAATTTTGGTTTCCTCGCTTTTTGCATCTTGTCCATAAAAAAATGTGCAACTTGTTACCATTAAAAGGCATGTAAATAAAACGTTTCTCATAAAAGTGGGTTTTTGATTAAAAGATTTATTAGCTGGGAAAGGTAGTAAAATTTTAATTATGATCAGGTTACTTTCCGATACAAAAAATAGTGAACCCTTATATATCAGGGCTTTCCGAAGATTGGGCAACAAATAGCCAACAACAACTGATTAAGCAAGGGAAAACGCTACACAAAGAAAAGAAAAATATTTGTTCATGCAAGGGTGTGCTGTGCCTTATCATAGACAAAAGCAAAGATAAGATTTCTACTTACCTAAGTTGCTTTGCAACTGTTTCCCGTTGCAAGCCCATGTACTGGCAAAACTCATCAACAGTAACAACTTGGTGCTGCTGCTTCTTAAAGTGATCTTTAATCTTCTTGATGAGGTTTCTTCCATACCTGTCGCTTCTGCCTGTGATTACCTGAATGTCCTTCGGATAAATGCACAGTCTATTCATTATTTCAATTATACTTCTTAATACACTATCCATACCGATGATATACTTCAAATATGAAAGTGATACTGCAAATATAAATCATTTTCATAGGCGGTGAAAGTGTGTTTGTTGGAATAATGCGGAAGAAACGGAACGGATGACTTTCAACTTTTGCATAGCCTGAATACTGCTTCTATTTTTGTTTTCAAATGCTGATAAAACAGCTAAAAAAGAAACGGTTTTACTAACTCATAAAAATTTTAAGCAATGGCAAAATTAAAAGGTATTCTAAAAATTGAAGGAACTCTGGATGAGTTAACCTTCTACAAAACACAAGATGGCCACCTGGTGAAAACCAAAGGTGGTGTTTCTGCTGACCGTATTGCAAATGACCCAAATTTTCAACGTACCCGTGAAAACGGTAGTGAATTTGGAAGCTCCGCAACTGCCGGTAAAGTTCTTCGCAATGCAGTTCGTAATTTGATGATGAACGCTGCTGACAATCGTGTTACCAGTCGTTTAACGCAAATCATGACGCAAATCAAAAATTACGATGTGGCTTCTCCTCGTGGTGAACGTACCGTTGCTGATGGTATTGCTGATCCTGCTGCATTGGCTTTGTTGAAAGATTTTGATTTCAACGACAAAGCTCTTTTGAGTGGTGTGATGTTTGCACCCTTTACGGTTGTGCCTCTTACCGGGGTAATCAACATTCCTGCCTTTGTGCCGATTAATGATATTTCGTATCCTTCAGGTGCTACGCATATCAGCATGAAAGGTGCTTTTGCAAATGTTGACTTCACCAATGAAATCAGTGCAATTGAGTACAGTCCTGTTACCAACTTGCCGATTGATGGAACCAACACTCCTGTAACACTTACTCCTGCCGGTGTTCCCGCTGGCACAGGAACAAAGTTTTACCTGTTGCTGATTGAGTTCTTTCAGGAAGTGAATGGTATTCAGTATTCGCTTAAAAATGGCTCATACAACGTGCTGAACATCGTTGATGCTGCGTAAAAATTGTTCGTTCTTTCAGTTAGGAAAAAGCCCTGCCGATTTGGTGGGGCTTTTTCTTTTAAGCAAAGCCCCTAAAAGGGCAATGCTGAAAGCTGGCGAACACCTGATGGATAACGCCAAAGGCAACAACCACAAGGAAGGCGATAAACCCTAACGCCTGTGTGATGCTGGGCAATGATAGCCGACTTGCGAACATAGCGGCTATATGCATGAGGTGAAAGCTGCAAGAACTGATGAAGGACCTGCGGAGTAAATGGGCAAATGCCTGGATGGCTGCCGGAACTGATACGAGGATGCTTTTGCATAATAAATAAATTTTATGTGCATCTCTCAGCATGGCGGATAAAAAAACCAAAAGGAAACGGAATAAATGATAGCCTTGTGCGGTGGGTCTGTGTTTATGCCGTAGTCTTTTGGTTTTTTTAGGTTGGCTTTGTGCGTCTGCCCGCCATGCTACCTTTGCACATTAAAATTTATTTATGCAACGAGCAGTATCATGTAAGGGGCTGCCCTACATTTTGCTTTTTAAGTGCCGGTATATCATGGCTCTTTTCAAATCATTGATTAAAGCCAATTGCTGCCGGATATTCTTTTCCCTTTCTTCCAGCTGCTTGATTTTATCAACTGTTGCGGTGTATTCGCTTTCCTGTGTGCTTACCACTGCTGCCTGAGTGCTTACCTCTTGCTTAAATTCAGCAATCCGAATAAACGGAATAACGGAACCAGTGAGCAACTGATGAAAATGCTTTGCTTTCCACAAACCGAATAGCAGCCAGAAATAAAAATCCTTTTGCTTTTGATTTTTGCAGATGCAAACAAATGAATTTGGACATGGTGCAGTAAGAGGCTTACCGCTGTTTAATCCTTTGCAAAGGATGTAAAACTCAAACTCTGTGGCTTGATTTTTTGGGCTGTACGTTTGAAACTTTGGACTGTGCATAGCAAGAGCATTTAATTTTGCTCCGCTTCGCTTCGCATACACTTTTAAAAGAAGAAAGAAAAAAACCGAAAAAAAAAGAAAAAAGAAAGCCATTTGAAAGGGCGGCAAATGCAAAAAACCAAAAGGAAACGGAATAAATGATGGCCTTGTGCGGTGGCCTTGTGTTTATGCCGTAGTCTTTTGGTTTTTTAACTGGGTGGGCTTGTGTGTGCCGCCCTAACTTTGCTTTGTTTTTTATTTTTAAAATTATGCCCCTACAAATTGCTGTTCTATTGCATTTCTAAAACGTGTAGTTATTTGTAGGTGTATTCCTGATATATTGCAGTGCCGAAGTTTTTTTTCTTCATCAGGCAGATTTTCAATAAAAGTAATTACATTTTGAATTGTAAACTGTTGATTAAGTTGCATCAGTAAATCTAGGCGAAAAGTCCGACCAAAGAACTGCATCAAATTTCTTTTCTTCATTCCATTGGCGAATTAAATCTATTGCAAACCCATTTGCTTGCCTTACCAGCTGAGTGTTATTTACAAAATCAATAAATCCAATATTATTAATATTCACCGTACCTTCTCGTGCTCGTAAATTTTCCCTGGCATCATTGAAATTATCAAATGCTGATTGAGCATACAGAGTTGTTACGTTATCAAAGGTTGGCTTTATTACAAGTGTTAAACGATTTCCGGTTGATATTCTTGCAAATTCAATCGGCAGTGCTGGACCATCTTTAAACCATTCGTTTGTTGTTTCAAAATACGAGGGTCCCAATACAATGAACCCCAAACCAATATTGCTATTCTCATAATGCCTTATTTGCTTTATAAGGAAATTGCATTTGGCAGAACTTCAACTGTTAAGCCAGATTCATCAACTATCCTTTGTACTTCGGTACGATCGCAATTTAAACCAGGTTGAACCTTAATTGGCAGCAAAGCACCCCAAGGACTTACGAAGTCTAATTCAATGTACGGAATAGTATTATGATACTGTACAATAAAAGGGAATGGATAATCATCTGAGAACCGCTTCACCAAATACCTTGTTTCACATTCATCATCAAAGGCTGAATGAATATAGAAAGAACCAAATTTTGAAATAGAATTAAAAACAAAAGGCTTTCCAAACACCGTATTGATACGTTCAATGAGTTTAGAGACAAGTTGCTTATTTACTGAATATGGAGAGTTTGGGTAATATACTGTTCTAAAATCAACATGAGTTGTAACAATATCAAATATTAACTTAACTCCAGTACCCATCTTTCCAAAATGCTGCCACATACCTCTTTTAATATCAATTGAAGGCTCTTTGTTTTCAGTTTAAGGAAAGGTAAAACAAATCATTCATCAACGCTTTTCCGAGTTGAAGCATCAATTGGTCTTTTGAAACCTTCAATATCATGATCTTCATAAAATAAGGCAAACTCGAGATCATCCTTCCGTTTAATAGTAGAAGTAAGGCGAATCTTTTTACTTTTAAGGATTGATTCAAGTGCCACCAAGTCGGTAAAATGTGCATATTCACCATTAGGAGCTGGCTGATAGTAATAATTATAAATAATTTTTTCGTCAACCCCTTATCAATGGGCATACCGATGCCTGTATTACC